>JAFGOL010000126.1 GCA_016926495.1 Oligoflexia bacterium | reverse complement strand
TTTCAAAACCCTGCGCCGCCTCCTTGTATTTTTTTTGTCTTTCAAGGCAGAGCGAGGCATTGAAAAGGGCTACTCCCCGTTCATCGCTGCCGGTTTTCGGGCTTCCGTCGGAATACAACCTGTTAAAAAGCATATAGGCTGTATTAAAGTTGCCTGACATGAATTCATCAAGGGCCTTGTAGAATTTTTCGGACTGGTCCCGCGCCTTCCTTGCGTTAAAATCGGCAAGCGGGGGCATTTTATTGGTATTTTCCGCGTGCAGCAGCATTGCCAAAAAAGAAATTAACACCACCTTTGACATGGCTCTGAATTGTAATACACTTAGGCCGGGATTGCTAAACAAATTTTCAGGAGGTTTGATATGAAAAAATCATTATTAATAGCGATGGTTTTTGTCTTGCCGTTTATTTTTTCCTGCTCGGGACCGAGGGCGTTTACCAAGGGAGAGTATACTGACGCGGACAGGGTTATATTGCTGGATGACAGGTATAATGATTCGGACATGAGGATCATGGCTGACGCGCTTGTCAAGTCGCTGATGGACCATCCGGTCATCAAGGCAAAGAAAAAACCGCCTGTGCTTCAGGTCGAGACCGTTACGAATTCAACGCATGAGCATATTGACATGGATTCCCTTACGGACAAGATCAGGACGGCGCTTATTAAAACCGGCAAGGTACTTTTCCATGACAAGGGTGAACGAAAAAGAATGTCCGACGAGTATGAATACCAGAACAGGAGCGGTAACGTGGATCCGTCCACGTCAAAGCCGAGGGGATACCAGGTCGGCGCGGATTATTTCATGTCAGGAGATTTCGCTTCACATGTTCAGGAACTGGGCAAGAAAAAAGTAATCTACTACAAGCTGACCCTCAAGGTCACGGACATTAAAACCGGGCTTATTGTCTGGACGGACGAGAAAGAGATCAAAAAGCTTTACAAAAAGCGATCCTACTCCATGTAAGATAAAATTCTGTAATGGCAAAACGGTGTTGCATAGCGATATGTCTTATTTTGCTCGGCGGTTCCTGCTCGAATTATATGCTGAGCCAGGGCAGGTTCTTCTCCCTGTTCAGGGATCAAAGGTTCGAAGAAGCCGCAGCCCTGCTGGCAAAGGACGCCGAAAAGGAAGGCAGGGACCAGATACTGTTCCAGCTTGACATGGGCCTCGCGCTTTTTGAGGCCGGAAAATACAAGGACGCCATTGACATACTTACAAAGGCCGAACAGCTCAGCGAGAACAAGGACTATACAAGCGTCAGCGAGGAGGTTATATCGGTTGTTTCCACGGACAAGTACAAGCAGTTCAGACCTCTGGATTTTGAACGCATATTGATAAACGTATACCTCGCGCTTTCGTACACAATGCTCGGAAAAAACGAAGACGCCCTTGTAGAGTGCCGTCGCATTAATAACCTGGTGTATAACCTTAAAAACAAGGGAATGAAGGATTTCGAGGAAATTCCCGTGGCGTGGTACATCTCTGCCATGCTTTACGAGATGCGGAAAAAGTACAACGACGCCCTTATTGATTATGAAAGGACTAAAAAACTTGAACCCGGTTTTAAATTCGCCGCGGAAGATGTATCCAGGATGAAAAAAAGGCTGAGAGGCTTCAGGCATTCCGATACATGCGGCAATTGCGGCGAGGTCATAATTGTTTTTTCAAGCGGATTGATCCCGGTCAAGAGGGTTGATCCCAGTAACCGCATGCTGCCCAAGTTCTACGGGCGGGGCGGTGATCCCGGGTATCTTGAAATTTTAGACGAGTTTAATACGTATAAAACAAGATCGTACCAGATACTTGATCTTGAGAATGTCGCGATCAAAAACCTTGAGTCCAGGAAAAGCAGGATCATTGCGAAACGGCTGCTCGGTACGGCAACGCAGGTCGGCGTTGGTTACGGTGTCGCAAAGGCTACAAAGAGCGATACCCTGGGTGTCCTTGCGGGAGTGTTGCTCCATTCAACATCCGAACCGGATCTCAGAAGCTGGTCCACCCTTCCCAAGAGCATGCAGATTGCCCGCCTTGAAATGACAGAGGGCGATCACGAGCTTACTTTAAAGCATTTCGGCACGGAAGTTAAAAGAAAGGTTTCCGTCAAAAAAGACGGCATAAGCTTTGTAGTGCTCAGGGAGTTTTAATTGTTTGATTACGGCATTTTTATAAATGATATTCTGTCCACGCTTACATACGTTTTGCTCGGACTGTCATTGCTCAGTTTATGGCTGGGCCGAGGGTATATTTATTCAGGCCCGTTATTTATATTGTCCGTTGTTTCGGGCTTTTTGTCGTCAAGGCTCGGGTCTTTATCAATTATTATAATTCTTTTATTAGCTGCTCTTACTTACGGTTTTTATAAAGTTAAAATGCAAGGGTCGCTCAGGGCGCTGTGCGGTTTGGTTATTACAGTATTGGCAGCGGCTCTGTTTTTCCACGTTCTGCCGGGTTTTAATAACTGGAAGATCGTATCAGGAGTTGTTATTTCAAAAAGCGCCGCGCCCTTTTCCCTTTACCTTAATTTCGACAAAACCATGGTTGCCCTGTTTCTGCTGGGGGTAGGGAACAACCTTGCCGCGGGCAAAAGGGATTTTACGGCAGCGATAAAAAAGGCATGGCTGCCTGCCGCTGGCGGTATAGCTGTTACTGTTTTTACGGCCTTCCTGCTTGGTTACGTTACGACTGATATTAAATTTCCGGAAATAATATACATATGGGCGATAAGGAACCTCGTTTTTGTATGTGTTGCCGAGGAAGCGCTTTTCAGGGGGTTTTTGCAAAAGGAGTTGAGCGGTGTTTTGCCCGGGAATAAAACAGGCCGGTATGTCGGCATACTGATAGCGGCGGTACTTTTCGGCTTATATCATTACCAGGGCGGTGTTAAATACATACTGCTTGCCGGAATTGCCGGATTTTTTTACGGCCTTGTTTACCACAGGACAAAGTCAATAGAAGCCGCCATACTTACCCATTTTTTCCTGAACCTTGTTCATTTTGTTTTCCTGACATATCCGGCCCTTGCCTGAACCTTATAGGCCGGTTTAATAACCGGGCGACAGCCGTGACACGGTACACGGCATGAACGGACACAGTGACGCCCAAATACCTTGTGGCTAACCTCTTGAAATTATAGATTTTTTATTAAGTCAACTTTGGCATCAGGGTTGCAATGTATATTGGTATCTTTATAACCGGAGAACCGGCTCCCTCTCCGGTTATCAAGCTTGGGACTGCCGCAAAAGATATTTGCGTAGCGAGAAACTGGTAGTTTGAAGCGAGGCGAGGAGAATGAGCCAAAAAGCCGGAGACGTAGTTGGATGCTACGTTGAGGACTTTTGGGCGAAATTCGACAAAGCCACAGCCCAAAATGGCAGTTCGCAGCAGGAAATATCTTTTGTGGCAGTCCCCCTATACACCCCATTTTCTTGGGCGGGTCTTTGTTAAGGCCCGCCCTCTGTTTTACCAGTAAGGCAGCGTTCTTACGACCTTGTCCTTGTTCTCGTCAAGGAAATCCTCAATGAATTTCGTCAGGTTTGCAGACAGGCTGGAGCTTTTTTTACAGGTTTCGCCGAGACAGACTATTATTGACCTGTCGGAACTGTCGGTAATTTTTAACATCATAACCGGGTAACTCGCGCTGTATATGTCCTTTTTAAATTTTCTTAAGATTACTTCCCTGTTCCTGAAATTGCCGGGCATGGAAAGGTATATCTTAAGCGGGTTTGTGTAAAGAGAGATCAGGGCCTTTGTGTAGTTATACAGAGACGGATTTATTTCCGTGTTTTTCATCATGATCTTTACCTTGTCCTTAAACGCGCTTAGTATTTTCTGCGAGAGCCTGAAAAATGTTTCTTCGTTTGTAAGTGAATGAAGCTGCAACAGCGCAAGGGCCAGTTCGGAATTAGTTTTAATTGAATAGTCCGGAATGCTGAAATACCCGTTCTCGGTTTTAAGGATGTCAAAAGGCAGGTCCGAACAGAAGGCTACTTTTTGCCATTCCTCGCAAAACGATTTCAGAAGCATTTTGGAAAAGCTGATGGCTTCCTCAAGGTATTCATTCTTCAGCGTCTTATTATAGATATCTATAAGGAGTTTTACGTATTCAACCTGGTCTCTCAGGTAAGGGTAGCTGTTTTCGCTGCTGTTTAAAAGCCCTGACGGATTTTTGAGTTTTTCATAGAAAAGCTGTTTCAGTTCAAGGGCCTTTTCGAGTTTTACGGGTTCCTTGTCGTTTATGGAAAGATTGACGTAAAGCCTGGACATGAGAATATTGGGAAAAAGATATACAAAATCTCCGGTTGTGTAAGAGTCGTCGGTGAATACCGATTGTTTTATTTCATCTATATATGTTTCCGCGCTTTTTATCTGCTTGGGGTTTTTATCGACACGATAGCTGAGCATCACGTATCTTTTGCCCCTGCCCATCTTGGGGTATGACAGGGTGAATATGTTTTCCAGATTTTTGACACCGCTGACGCCCAGTTTGTTTATAAGTATTTTTTCGGTAAGCACAAGATTAAAAGGCTCGTTAAAAATCATACCAGCGTTAAAGAGCTTGTCTTCCCTTTTGAGCGAGGATTCAAAAACCCCGAGTCCTTTTTCGATTATGTCCGCTATTATATTTTCGCAGTTTTTACAAAACGAAGCCACGGAATTCACTTCCAGCGCGAATTGAGCGAACCTGTCCAGCCGTTTTACGTATCCGTTTCTGCTCCAGATGCCTCCTCCGACGGGATCCGGGTAATTGGATGAAAGCATGGAAATAAGCTCGCTTACAAGGATCTTTCTCAGTACGGCGTCTCCCGATTCCCTGTACGCGTATGACAACAGTTCCACGGGTATTCCTGATTTGTAGTGTTTTTTTATGTTTTTAATGATCGTTTCGGAAATCTCCCTTTCTTCCCCGGGAAAAAGCAGGTCGCTGCTCATGTTGTCCGTGGATTTGGCAACGGGCAGGCTGCCGGGGGTCGCTTTTCCCAGTTCAAGAAGCTTGGGAACAAGCGGGATCAGTTTTTCAGCCCCTGCCTTTTCCATCATAAAATAACTGTTACCGTTTCTGTCAAGAAAGCTGATACAGGGAATTTGTCCGCCGTATCTTCTTATGGCATATGGTGCTGTTTCAATATCAATGGAATACAGTGAAAAATCCGATAGTGCCCGGGCAAGTTTTTTGTCGTTAAGCAGCCTGCTGCTGGGCGGATCGAGCGAAGAATACAGTAGCAGGGATATAGGTACCCTGTCGGGTTTTATCAGGCTTTTGGTTGTCCATTCCTTCCAGTATGATTTTCCCGAAGGACTGCATGAGCAGAGAAAAAGCAGGGAACAGGCCGTGACTGGGAATTTTAAATCCCGCCTTGACATGGCACGGCATGAATTTAGAATCAGTAAGATGAAGACATTTGTAAAATACATAATGGTCCTGATATTTCTTGCCTCCTGTTCAACTTCGAAAGTGTCTCTGGATAAAACCCAAAAAACAAAACCCGTAGTTAACTTGTCCGGGTCAAAGCTTCTGATAATAAAACAGCGCAAAATGGCTGAGCATTACGCGCGATTTAATTACTATGCCAACTATACTACTTTTATCAGCGAACTCAAGACCAACCTTGAGTCCAGGGGTATTAAGGCTGTTGAAGAACCGCTGTCGATTTTTTCAACCGCGTCATGGGATGATATAAGGGCCATGGCCGGAAGGCACGGCGCTGACAAAATCCTTATAATCAAGGAAAGTTACTCTGTTGACAGCGGGCTTAATTTTCTTGCCCTCGGATACGTGAGCATTATAGGGATGTATTTTCTACCGGGAAATTCCATGAAATCCTTTTGCGAAATAAACGGTTATGTAGTTGACGCTGCCAGCGGGGAACAACTGTATGAAATTGACGTATCCGCCAGGTCGCATAAATACGTATACAGGATCGGGAATTCGCAAAACGTGCTTAACACCTCTATAACAGAGGCAATGAACAAGGCCATGGACCTGTTTGTCGGCAAATTCCTGTCGGGAGTGAAAAGTTAGTTATGGCGTGGATTTTTCGCTTATTTATTCCGGTATCCCTGCTGCTTGCGGCGGTTTCCTGTTCAACCTATAACAATCCGCCCATTATATACAGAAGCAGGGTTTTACCCAGGGAAGGTATGGCAAAAGATACTTTTTCAGTCATTGACTACGGAAGCCTCAAGGCAAAGTCGCGCGTATTCACGAAGGGAAAACGTCTTCTTATAATGTATGTTTCGTATGACCAGTTCGAGAATACGAGCATTCCTCCGCTGCCCGCCGGAATGCTTGCGGCGCTGGGAGATTTCAGGGAGGCCATGCTTAAGAGCGGTATTTTCAGCGATGTTCAGATGGTGTCCTTTTCTCATTTCAAAGTCGGTTCGGCTGACGAACTCAAAGAGATATCAAGACGTTTCGGTGCCGGTTATATACTTGTCATTACTTCGGCTTACAATTTTTATAAATATTCCACGACGTGGGGAAATTTTATGGCATGGGTGCCCATTATAAATTTTATTATACCTTTCCACAGGGTGACAGGGGATATCTTTCTGCAGGCAAGCATGCTCACTGTTGACGGCGGTATTGTTTTTACCGAAACAAAAAACGCCCGCCTGAGTGAAAATACGAATATACTTTACAGCCCTGAGCACTTTGAAAGGATGTCCATGGAACTTCATCATAAGACATACTCGGAGCTTGCCGCCGCCTCCCTTAAAAGATGCGGCTATAAAGAGGTTGGGAAATGATATTAAAACCGTTGATATTTATTTCGTGTACCGGCCTCTGTCTGCTGGCTTTTAGTTCTTGCTCTTCAATAAGGAATTCAAAGCCCGTTTTTGACAAGAATATTTCAAGAGACGTCCCCTTCCACGTTGTGAAAACGTCTTCAGGACTGGGACAGTGGAAAAGGGACGCCAAACCCGGAAAACTGGGAGTAGTCGTTCAGGCAAAACGCGGGAGAGTGAAATTTTCACCTGATATAAAGGATATTCTGACAAGTGAATTCAAAAAAATTTCCCTGTTTACTGATGTATATTATTACCTGAGCAATGATATTGATATTTGGAGTATTGACGGAGTTTTGGCCAGGGCAAAGAAAGAGGGCATTACTTACATGCTTATTATGAGTTACTATGATAACAATTCCGCCAGTCTTAATACATTTCATGCGGCGTTTAAAACGGCTACATTCAATATGTACGATTTTGTGCCTGTATTTACCGCCGGGATGGGGACTTTTAATCATTATTACGCGGCCACGCTTGAAGCCACACTGGTGGATTTATCCACTGGTTTTTACGCCGCAAACTGGCAGTCCACGAGTCTGCTTGAAAAGTTCGCGAGGGGCGGCAATGACACGGAATCCGCGAATGATATTTACATCAATGATGCGTTCAGGCTCGCGGCGACCGGGCTTTCGGCAAAAATAGCGACCGATTTACTTGGTATAAGTCATAGTAGACTTTAAGTTGGGCACGGATATATTTTTGAATTTTGATACGCTCAAATCGCCATATTCATCGTGACTGTATTCGTACCAGTAATCTATATCGTCTTCAGAGTTATATTTTGTCTTTCTGTAAAGCAGGTCATCGTTATAGTCATAAATATAGCTGTAATCGCTTGTGGGCGTGACTTCTTCGGTGTGTACTTCGCTTAGAAGCTTTCCTTTTTCGTCATAGGTTTTTAAGGTTGTTTCCTCAAGGGTATCCGAACAATCGTAATTTTTTGTGGATGTTTTGTTGAAATTTATATCATTGAATTTATCAACCGTTGTGTGTTTTAAAGCATCAAGATATGTGTAGTATTTATTGGTCTGGGAAGAAAAATCATACCCAATGGTGACGTAGCTAACAAGCTCAAGGGGAGAGCCTTCAAAATAGGAAGCCTTTGTTTTAATCCCGGTGGCTTCGTCGTATTCCAAAACGAGCTTGTTACTGGAGCTTGGTGTTTTATGGTTCTGGCTATACAACTCTGTAATTGTTCCGTGCTCATTGTAGGTAAAAGTCGTTGTTGAAAACAGCTCCAGTTCGGTTGTTAAAACATAATTGCGGAATTTGATTAATTTTCCGTACTCGTCGTAAGTTTTGACCTTTTTATAGTTTAATTCACCCGTGGAAATTAAATATTCCTCAAGAACCGTATCATTTCCGTTTTCATCATATTTAAGGATATGGCTTATTTTAAATGTTCCTGAATCATCCTTTTTGGCGGTGCATTTCACGAGATGGTTATCATCCGAGTATTCAAAAAACAGTTGTTCGTTGTTGATCCCTATAACTGTGGATGTTTTTTCAATGGAAGTAATGTTTCCGTTATCATCATAGTGATAATCATAATTAACATATTTATCGGTGCTTGGAAAATACTCGCGCTTACTGCTTAAGGGAACGCCAGTACCTGTTATGGTAAGCGGAAAATCACCGAAGTTTGTGGAAATGGTGACATTGACAGTGTTAATTCCGGTTTTTGCCGGTTTAAACCTTACGTAAAGCTTTTTATATTGATTCGGTTTTATAACGTAAGGCGCGACTTCTAAAATGAATTCTTCTCCGTTTAACCCGTTAATATTTTCCCATAGCTGAAAAGCACTCTTTTCCGGGCCGGTTTTATTAATGTACGAATAACCTTCAAAAACAATATCGTATTCGCTTTGATTTTCCAAGATAATGTCCTTGTCGATATAATTGCCGTAATCACCGTCAACATAAATCCTGCCCATATCAATGCTGTCCCCAAAAGCTAAAACCTGATCATTCATTCTTACAACCAGTCCGGAGTTTTTAGCGGCGGGTTCGATAGAACTGTCTGACTTACAGGAAATTATGAATAAAAAAATAGCCGGCACAATCAAAAAGTATTTTTTCATAAATATACCTCTTAAAATTCAGATTGGGTCTGAAAAAGTATTTACGTCTTTTTGTTGTCAAAAGTCAATAATAATTTAGCGAATTTCGGGCTTTGCTTTTAAAGACTGAAAATCATGCTTAGAAAAGCTCCCTGTAGTACCTGTAACCGATTCCGATAATATCAAAAATAACTGCGTATTCATGTCTTTCGGCATTTTCCATAAAATATATTTTAAAATCAACACCCGTACGTAAGAATACGGACTTTGAAAGGTTAAATGTAAAACCGCTTCCAAGTTCAACTTCATAAAGAATTGCTGTCTGTCTTTGGTAAATAACATCGTTGACTACGGGGTTGAACCCGAAAAAGCCGAGCCCGCCCCCCAGGTGCAGGAACCAGAAATTGAAAAAATTAAAATTAAACCTGCCTCCCGCGGAACCTATTCTGAACCCGGTAAGCCCGAAACTGTAACGATCGCTGATTTCAAAGAAATTCTGCCAGAAATCCAGTGCATCGTCACTAACTGAATGAACCTGAAGATCCGCGTAACATTCGGCCGAAAGGAACCTGTCCATCGGCATGCCGGCGTATACGCTTACGCCCATCAGGTACTGCCTGTAATCGGTTTCCCTGTATTTGCCGAATGACATGTCCATTCCGAAGTATATTGTGGGCAGTTGCCCGGCGTTTTCCTTGTCGGAAAAAAGGTTGTTACAGTTAAGAAGGATGATCAACAGCAAAATCGCTTCACGTTTTTTCATCAGGAAGCATTATACACTATATTACGGGTCTTGAAATAACAACTATCGGAATACCTATATTAACGGACATGTCGTTGAAATATTCCAGCAGGTCCTGATAATCGGTATTTTCGTTATCGGTTATTTCAAAACCGATTGAATACAGATCATCAATGATAAGGGCATCAATCCGCGCCCTGGATTTCAACTCCTTAAGCTTTATCCATAACTGGTTTACTATCCCTCCTTCAGCGACGTGAAGATTGGAATTGTAGATTATTCCGCAGGCTTTTTCAAAGGTATCCCTGGATTCACCAAGCAACGCGCCTTTTTTTACCATGGTTTCGTTGAGCCCGGATAATGCCAGAACGAGTTTTGCTATAATCTCATCCCTTGAAGCATTCATGCTCAGGTAAACAACACCCTTACCCTGGCCTATGATGTCAAGGGTAAGAAGCAGGGCCGGGTCCCTGAGGCCGAGTTCGCCGTGAGGCGCTGCAAGCAGGGTCAATGGACTTTTTACAAGAACTCTTGCCACACCCGACGAGAGAAGGCTGAATCCCAATCCTTTAACATTAGAAAAGACTTTTTTAGTGCGAATACTGTTTAAATTAACAACACCGTGCGCTTTTCCGCTTTGAGGCCAGCGACGTGCAGTGCGTGGTACCGCCATAGAACACCCCCACAAATCGATAAGTAGATAACCGCATCATCCTCATCATTGGTTTAACCGACAACCCCTGTCTAAAATTATATACTCAACTCTCCGGGGTTCGCAATTAAAAAACATGTCGCCGTGATCTTTTGACATAAGAACGGGAAACAGGAATTTTTTTTGATCCAGAAATTTGCCCCTTGCCTGACTGCTTCTGGTGCAAAAGCCCGTGACTGGTTTTATACTGTTGAAAAATTCAGGGGGGTTGTCCCGTAAAGCGCAGTGATGCGCCATCTGCGTAATATCGCAGCCGCTAAGCTGTTTTTTTAACGACGCTGGAAATGATTTCAATACCGGACCGGGCAGATCGGAAAAAAAACAAAGCCTGCCGGACGCGGATTCCCTGTAAAAGGACAACGCGTTGTGGTTATTGCTTTTTAAGTACTGCTTGTGATTGCAGAGAGGATGGATGAACGTCAATGTTTCAACACCTGCGTCAAGAACGGAATTTTTGCACGCAAGTTTAAGGGGTGCGTCAATTTTAATATTTGATTTTTTCATCCATGAATATGTCCTGTTGGATGTTATGATATTTTTTATATTTATTTGGGGAGTTGAAAGAAACTCTCTTATCCCGCCCGAATGGTCCAGGTCTTCGTGAGTGATTACCAGGTAATCAATGCTCTTTATCTTGCGGCGCAGCAGCTTGGTTATGGTTTCCCGGGTCGAAAACCCTCCGAACCCGGTATCAATCAGCATGGTGCTTTTCCTGTTTCTTAATAGTATCGTGTCGCCGCTTCCGTTAATTCTCCGGGCCTTCCGGATATTGTAAACGACCATGTAGTTTGTATCGCCGTACATTAATACATGGTAAAGCGGCAGCACCGTGCTTAAAACAGCGGCTCCTGAGTAGAGGTATATCGCTGTTTTGCGGCAAGGGTGTTTGCCGTATATGATTACCTTGTAGTAAATTATTATCAGGAGGTATAACAGAAAGACTTCGTAAATATTCGGCGCCAGCGTGTGTATTTTTGTTGTTACGGATATGCCTGAAAGCATTTTTGCAAACAGTACGAAAAAGTGTGTTACATGGTCCATTAATACCGTAACGGACCCGGCGCCGCACGCAAGCAGTATGGACGTGAATACAATAATAGGAAAATATACGGTGCAGAAAACGGGTATTAAAACAGCGTTGGAGATTATGTCGAAAAAATTGATCGACGAATTAAGGTACAGGTTCAGGGGGAGTAAAAATACAAATACGCTCGTGCTTACGCAAAGCAGGTTTTTTTTGCGGGAAAGCAAAACAGCAGCCACGGATATGAATGAAAAATAAAACGAATATGAATATAAGGCCGAAGGAAAAAGCAGCAGAATTACCGCTGCGGCTGTAATCAGCCTTGTGTAGCTTGATCTCAGTACGGGAATTACAATACAGAGTATCATCATAGAGGCTGTTAAAAACGCCCTGACACGCGGTATTTCAAAGCCCGTAAAACATATGTAGATGCCGGCCGCGGCAAGGGATAACGGAGCTGAAATATATATGCGCGGAAAATATTCACGGTCGATGTATTTGAGTATGAATACCGCCAGGGTGTTGATCAGTAAAAAGACCAGAAGAATGATACCGCCTATGTGCAATCCGGAAATACTCAGAAGATGCCCGGTACCCGTATTGTAAAAATATTTTGTGTTATCGGTGCCGGATCTTCCGCCCCTGCATCCCAGTATGAGCTTTGAATATATATCAAAGTACCGGGATTCTGTCAGAACATGAAAGGGGCTGCCGGGTTTTATGTGGCATTTTTTATACTGCTTCTGTTCCGGTGCTTTCCCAAAATACAGGGCATAGGATAAAACCAGTGCGAAAAAAAGTATTATACAGCGATTAACTTTTCCGGCAAACATTGATACAGGAGGCTTGCATATAACATACCGCCCGGTACCTGTTTTTTTACAGGCCAGGGATGACGGTTTTTTTACAACTAATTGTTTCTATTGCTTTTTCGTCCTGTCACTTTTAAACATTGCAATTCCGTTACGGTTTATTTATGCTAAACTTTCTTCTTTTTCTCTTCCAGTTCCTTTGGAGAAGTTACTATAAAAAATGACCAGACAAAATGACCAG
>JAFGOL010000125.1 GCA_016926495.1 Oligoflexia bacterium | reverse complement strand
GTACGCCTTATGCTTAATATATAATTCCGCCTCTTCGGTAATACAGCATCCCTTACCAAAATCCGATTCCAGTAACCCGTTTATTCTCATTTCCATATAGACGTACTGTCTATACGCTGTGCATCGTTCTTTTACAGTCTTTCCCAGCTTCAAATATGCTTCCGGAGTATCAAAAAATGACTCTTCACCTTTGGCATATTTTAAGTATGAAGTATAAGAAGCCTTAGCCGGGTGTTTTACCTTACGGGCTTTTACCGGATTTAGATCCAGATATGCCATAAGTTTTAAAACAGCCTTATCTCCATAGACAGGTTTGGTTTGAGGCCTGTCCATAATAACTTCGCCCTTTCTTTGCAATTTTTTATTCACTTTTTTGGCCAATTTTTCGTTAATTGCTTTCATAAAGGCAGAATATAATTCTACAGTTGGTGCTTTCAAAAAAATATGGACATGGTTATCCATAATTGTACACTGGTATACTTCTATATCGTATTTTTGTTTTTTTTCTTTGATTAATTCATAATATATTGATTTCAATAGGTTATCTTTTAATAAAAATTTTTCGTTATGGCATTTCCACCAGGTATGGACCATTTCACCGTTCTGGATTTTATACTTTCTTGCCAAATAAGCCATGCAAAAATAACTGCAAATAGTTTACCATTTCCTTATTGTTATATTTATCAAAAAAATGTCTGATTTCTAACTAAAATGACGATTATCAGTCATACAACAAATAAGGTCTGTCTTGTTAAATTCTTATTTTTTACTTTTTACTTTTTTCGGGAGTTTCAGTTTGGGTTTAGGAAGTTCACTGGCTGTAATACGTATTAATTCAGTTAACCATTCACTATTTTCAATTTCATCTTTAATAAGAAAACTTAATTTTGCACCCGGATACGGAGGAGCCTCCGTTACCTTACCTATATAAGCCTTGCCGCCATCAGTAGATTTAACATAAAGCTGGTCATCGCATATCAATGCTACAACTTTATCATTACAGTAAATCGCGTATTCACCGAACATTTTTAAATATCTTACCCGGCCAGCATCTGATATCTGGTCTACAATAAATTCAACAAAACTTTCATGTGAAGCCATTTTTACTCCTAAAACCCTAAAACCCAAGACAGACTTTACAATACCAAAGAAAGTCTGTCTTGTATAATGCGTGTAATAAAACTTGAAAAGCTGATTGGAATATGGTAATTATTCCCAAGTATTTTTGGAAAATTTTTCTATGATTATCGATTTTCATAATGATACCATTTTAAAAGTCTTTCTTTACGATTTTGATTTTTACAGCGGACACACAGACTTGGAGGTTGATCTGCCAAAAATCATTGACGGCAGGGTTAATGCCCTGTTTTTTGCCTTTTGCACTTCTCCTGTATACTCCCCATCAGCCGCCCTTAAACTGGTAAAAAAATTAAGACAGACTTTTGATGAAAAAATCATTAAAGACGGGAAACAGATACGCATAGCTTCAAGCAGACAAGATGTACTGGATAACTTAAACAAGGGAATTATCTCCGCTATACTCTCCCTTGAGGGAGCCTATTGTATAGATTCCGGGAAAGACATTGATATTATTAAGGAACTGGGGTTCAAGCTTATTACCTTAACTCATACCCAATCAACGACATGGGCCGGAAGCGATAATTCGGAAGGAAGTCTGTCTGAAAAAGGAAAAGGCTTTATTAAGGCTTTAAATGATAATGATATCATAATTGATGTTGCACATACATCCCTGCAAACAATCAGGGATGTATGTGCTTTTTCCAAAAAACCTGTGGTTATAACTCATTGCGGAGTAAAAGCCCTGTGTGATTCAAGGCGGGCACTGGAGGATGATTATTTATTAATGGTAAAAGACACAGGAGGCGTAATTGGAGTATCATTCTTCCCGGAACATTTAAGAAACTCGCCCAAAGATGTCGGACTAAAAGAATACGCCATTATGAGTAAAAAAATCCAAAAGGTCCTGTCGCAAAAAGATGCTACTGAATTCGATAAATTCAAGCCCTATCTTGATGCCTGTTACTACGGAGCACCGATACCTGAAAATCTGCCAGGAGTAGAGGCTGTTTATGATACCATAACTTACCTGATAAACCTTGTCGGGGAAGATCATGTAGCACTCGGATCTGATTTTGACGGCATCCCGTATAGGCTTGATGGATTTGGAGATATTTCAAAAGTCCCTAAACTGATTAACCTGCTTAATCAAGAACATGATGAAACCACAATAAATAAAATCTGTTCCGGTAACATTTTAAAACTGTTGTAAATGTTAATGCAACACTAATATAATACAGACTTTACATAAAAAGCCCTAAAACGACCTACTGGTAAGCCTAAGCTGCCTTTTGCCCGGTAAAGTCTGTCTTATATATCTTGTTATATACCTTGTGGCCCAAGGTTAGTATGTAATTTTTCTATTTACTCATGTGTACAGTCAACTGCTCAAACGGGATGTCAAGGTCGTGGTTGTTACATATCTCAACCAGTTTTGCCTGAACAAGACGCTGTATTTTATAATAAAACTCCGCCATTTCACCAGGAAACATTATCCTTACAAAAATATCAAGCGAATGTGCCGCAGCGTCTTTAAATTCAATCAAAACATCTCCGTGTTTGTATTCATCCAAAAGAAACTCCTTTTTAAATATATCCACGATCTTTAAAATCTCTTTTTGCTTGGAATAATCTATACCAATCTCTGAACTTACTGAAAATCCCGTTGAAAGATTTTGGGGATTTAAACCTATAAAAGCGGGCAGCGGGTAGTACTTTCTTGTTCTCCCTATAAGTTCAAGCACAACCTGCTCAGGCGTTTGGGTTACAACCTTACCGTAAGTATTGTCATCCAAAATAACCCAGTCGTTCTTTTTTGTGGGAAACCATGGTTCGTCCTTTATAACATGACGTGAATAAAGATCATATATCTTGTCTACGGATAGCTTAAGGTGACCGCCCTCCAGTTCCTTATTCTCCAGCGTGCATCTAAAGCCGATTTTTTTTACAAGCCACGGGCATCCGTTCCACACTATCCTTTCATTTTCCCTGACTGAGCCAAGATTAAGCATAAGGCGGATTTCCTTTACCATTTTAGGCAAAAGCTGCTTGGATGACCACAGCACCCCTGCTATTACCAGAATTGCAAGTGTAAACAAAAACCAGTCATTCAGGAAATAAAGACAAAAAACACCGCCCAGAACAGACAAGGTCCCGGTAATCAGTCCATACATGGTCGCTATTGTTTTTTTAAGAAAAGACAACCTTGCGCTTAAAAAGTTTCTTTTAAAAAGAACCTTTTTAAGCATACGCATTAAGACAAATATCGCTACCGCCGTAAGCAGGGCAAGAAGCAGGTTTTTGCCCTTGGTCTTAAAAACATCGTCTATAAAAGTCCTTACCGTACTGACAACGGAACCGCTTTCCTTTTCCATCTGCTGAAGCTGCTGTTCAAGAAGATTCTTTCTCAGATCATTTTCCTGCTTAAGCTTTAAAAGCCTGTCCTTTACAGCAGTAAGCCCGGGCAGCAGGTGGGCCGCGTCTTTTGACTTAATCAGCTTTTCAATATTAACAAGACCGGCGTTTACGGATTTAATCCGTTCTTCAATAAAACCAATCCGGTCCCTGAGCCTTTCCATTTTACGGGGCCTTGAACTTGCCCTTTTAAGGTTGCTGATAACAGGATTTAATATCTCTTCAATCTGGTTTAATATGCCCGGCTTTTCCTCTTCCCTGTTTTTTCTGCTGTATGAAAAAAGAGAAGTTTCGGAGGCAAGATCTGAAAAAGTATTCTCTGTCCTTTCAAGCTGCTTTTTCAGTTTTTCTATCTTTTCAGCGGATTTTTCAGTCTTAAGCTGCTGTTTAAGCCAGCCAATATTCTGGTAAATAGCATTAATATTATCCAGCCTGGGATTCTGGGCAAAACCGGCGGTACTTATCAGGATTACAAATATTAAATGTTTTAACATACCGGATATATTAATCTTTAAAGTAAATTAACACAAGACAGACTTCCAAATATACAAATATATACCCATTCTGGCTGAAACGGGGCAAAAAGCAAAAGAAAAAGGGCGAAGTCTGTCTTGTGGACTACATTGATGTTATGATTGTCTGTATGGGCAATAAATATTTGGAAAAAATACTTGCGGAATGCAGGGTTGAGGTAATGAGAGCTTCCGGCAGGGGCGGGCAGCATGTAAACACTACTGACAGCGCGGTCAGGCTGACTCACAAGCCCACGGGGCTTACCGTAAAAGTGCAAAAGCACAGAAGCCAGCATAAAAATAAGGAAGAGGCCCTTATAAAACTCAGGGAAAAAATCATACTCCGCAATAAAAAGAAAAAACCCAGAATAAAGACAAAAAAACCGGAAGCAGTAAAACAAAAGATACTTGATGCAAAAAGAAAAAGATCACGGGTCAAAGACTTGAGAAAAAAAGTCAGCGAACCCTAACCCTCGGATTCGGATATGGTTAAAATTTCGTTTTTTTTCTCCCTGAAATTAAGAAAATAAAAAACAAGCAGGCCCAAAATCAGGGTAAAAATTCCGGCAATCGACTGGATAGGGTTTTGTATAAATACGTAGAGCATCATCCAAAAGGACAGCAATAAAAACAATAACGGCACATAGGGATAAAAAGGAGTACGGTACACGGCCTCGCAATCGCAGGTAATATTACGCCTCCTGATTATAAAAACGCCAGCTACTGCCAGGCTGTTAAGGAGCGTTAATATAAAGCCCATATAAATCATTACTTCCTGAAAAGTAGACGTCAAAATCAGCGTCAGTGCTACAAACGTCTGCATCAATACGGAAAAGACCGGGGCCCCCTTGTCGTTGAGGTAATTGTTATACTTTAATGATTTAAAATCCTGTAGCATTACTTTCAGAACATAAGAGCCTGAGAGCATCATGGAATTAATACACGCCAGAAGGCCGAGTCCGATCAGTATGCCCACCAGTTTTACGCCGAAAATCCCCCAGAATGATCCCGCGGCTATCTGCGCTACTTCCACCTTTCCGGCCAGCACGTCCATGGGGACAGCATATAAAAAGACAAAATTAAGCAATATATACAGCACGGTAACAATGATAGTGGCAAACATAAGGGCAAGCGGAATATTCTTCTGAGGTTTATCCACCTCGCCGGCAACATAAGTTACCGCGTTCCACCCGGTATACGCGTAGGCAACATAAACAAGGCTGATAGCATATTCGGGCCTGACAACATTTTTTAAATCAATCATGTTAAAGCTGATTTGAAAATGAGAGGAATCCGCAAAAATCAGCCCCGAAACAATAAGGGAAAGCACAAGGAAAAGATTAAGGTACATAAAGCCCTTCTGGAAATTTCCCATGAAACCCAGTCCCTGGAGATTGATAACGCAAATCAAAACCACCAACCCCACGGCTATATACGCAGGGTTAACGCCGGTAAAAAACACCGACATGTATTTTGAAAAAGCAATCGCTCCCGCGGCAATAGGTGCTGAAAAACCGGCGATAAATGAAACCCAGCCCGCAAGAAAACCGAGCGAAGGTCCGAATATCTTTCCCAGGTAATTGCATTCTCCGCCTGAACCCGGGCAAACCATCGCAAGCTCGGCGTAAACCAAAGCCCCGCAAAAAGCCATAATCCCGCCGACTAACCAAAGCAACAATACAGCGGAAGCAGATTTAATATCAGCGACCTGGAAGCCGATGCTGGTATAAACGCCGACACCGATCATATTCGCGATAATAATCGCAATACCGAACCTGAGATCTACTTTTTTTGTCTTCATTAATAACTCTTTCAAATGCTATAGTTTAAAGGCAATTCCCTATAACATAATGGGTTTCGGCTTGTCAAAGCGATTTGCTGAAACAGCAATAATCAGCCAGAGGGCATCCTCCGCACTCCGGGGTTGGTTTGCAATGATCTTTTCCAAGCATAACAACTTGCGCGTGGTAATCCCTGAATAACTCCAAATCCTTATCCAGGTTTTTATGGAAAAAATCCTGCAAGTCAGTGTAGCTTATTTCCGGATCAGTAAAACCCAGCCTGGAAAATATTCTTTTTGTATAAGCATCCACTACAAAAACAGGAAGCCCCACTGCATATAAAAGCATACTGTCGGCTGTCTCAAATCCGACACCCCTTACGGAGAGCAAAAGAGATCTTGCTGCATCAAGATCCATCTTTTGCAAAGAGCGGATTGGATAAGATGTCAGAAATTTACAAAAATCATAAAGATATTTAGCTTTCTGGTTAAAATAGCCTGACGGCCTGATGAGCGTTGCCAGTTCATCTAAAGACAGACTTAATATACCTTCAAGTGTAAGTCTGTGTGATGTTTTTAAATTATTAATAGCCCTTTCAACATTTGACCATGCTGTGTTTTGAGTAAGAATTGCCCCCACCGCTATCTCAAAATCTGAATCTCCCGGCCACCAGTCCTGATATCCGGATTCCAGGTACAAGGCCCTGTAAATATCCAGGGTAACATATTTAATAAAATCTGACATACCTACGCTAAAAATTTGATTTTTAAAGACTTTACAATTATAATTCTATTAGGACAACTTTTTACGAAAGTCAAAAATAATCAGCAAAGGGGGCTTGCATATATGAATTTAGATATAAGTCTGTCTTACAATGATCTTATTACAGAAGGCGGGGGCAAAGCTTTTAATCTGGGATGGGAAAAAACATCCGGAGGGGTAAATAAGATTGTTTTTCCCAAATGTCTTACAGGAACTGAAGCAAATATTATAGTTTTATTGCCTGACCATTTCCCAACATGTTCACCTAATGATGCTACCGCTTTTTTTACTTTAAAATACATGATGGATAACAAGCGCATATCAAATAATACTGTTGAAGTCTGCGCATTTGACAGCGCAATGCCCGCTTACGCATGGGTCTGCTCCGTACTGGACCTTAAATGCATTATAAGAACTCACCAGCAGACATCCCAATACTGGATCAAAAGAGCACAGGATTACGGCGCCGAAATAAAATTTGAAGGTGTAAATAATACCGAGGCGACTAAAATTATAGACGCTAACAAGACCAAAACAAACTTTGTATCCCAGTTCAATTCGCTTGTGGCCTACACGTATCACAGGACGGTTACCAGGGAATGGGTTAATAAAGCCGTAATGGGAATGGGCAATAACAAGGTCGTCCTGTTTGCCTATCCTGCTTCTTCAGGAAGCCTGACCGGTGCGGCAGCCTCTGTAAAATCAATGTTCCCATATTCCAAAAACCTGCTGGTAGAGCCTTCTTCGTGCCCCACTTTTTATAACAACAAAAAGGGTTCCCATAAAATAGGCGGCATGGGATACGGTTTCATCCCGTTTATTCACAACATACTGGCAACAGATTATGTTATGACTATTGACGACGAAGAAATAATCAAAAGCCTGAAATGCATTGAAGAGTACAGCGATACGATAATTTCCCAGTTCAATGCCGACAGCAAAACCATAAAGCCCATAGTCGAAAAGCTGGGGCTTTCAACCATCGCGTGTATTATTGCCTCAATCAACCTGGCTCAGCAACTGTATCTTAAAGACGACGATAATATTGTAGTGCTTGCCGAAGACAGCGCCATGCCTTACCACGATCTCTTTAAATCAGTTCATCTTGGAGATATAGACGTAAGAAGTACATTGGAGGAAGCGTTTCTATCATCCAGATACATCCCCATACTGGATGTCACGGGGCAACGCCAGAGAGAGCGTCTTTTCAAAAAGAAAAAAGATTACTGGGTGAAAAGAGGAATCGACGAAAAGCTGCTCGACGAGATGAGGGAGCCTGAATTCTGGGAAAATTTACCCGGTTATTGATTTTCATTCCATACCGTAGGAATATTTACAATGCCTTCTGTAGTTATTTAGCTACATAACCCAGGTTTTTTGCCCGTAAAAATCCTCTCCGGTTTGCCTGCCGGGCTTTTAAAGGAAATATAGCCCGGAAGTCTGTCTTGTATTTTTAAGTAAAATATACTATACCCAAGCAAGCTTAACGGAGTAAATGAAGGTGGCAAAAAACATATTGGACAGCATTGAGCCCAGGACAAAAGGATTGATCTTTGATCTGGACGGAACACTGGTGGACACCATGCCTCTTCATTATGAGGCATGGAAGGAAACCGCAAAAAAGTTCGGGTTTGACAATTATTCGATGGAGGATTTTCTTTTTTATGCAGGCATGCCTGCCAGAAATATCGTTCCTCTTCTTAATAAAAAATACTCCCTGAATATTGACCCTTCAAAATTCAGGATAGAAAGGGCTGAATATTTTTTAAATTATATTGACCGGGTGACAGTTATCGAGCCTGTTTTTTCAATAGTCCAAAAATACTCCGGAAAGCTTCCAATCGCGGTGGGTACGGGTTCAAGCCGCATAGTTGCCGACCTTGTGCTGAACCGTACCGGAATTGCACGCTATATTAACGCGCTGGTAACAGCGGATGACGTTATAAACCACAAGCCACATCCCGAGACTTTTCTGAAATGCGCGGACGCCATTGACATTGAACCTGAATACTGCCAGGTATTTGAGGACGCCAACCTGGGCATACAGGCAGCCAAAAGTGCGGGAATGATGGTAACGGATATTAACGACTACCTGAGTTTACCACCTCAGAACAAAGGAAAACATTAAATCATAAGATACCTGGGTTACGGTAACCACACCTGACGAACCGCCTGCAATGATGGCGGACGCAAATGACATTGTAAAATGAACAGGGGTAAAACCAATCCCTATATTGTCATTAAAAAAGAACAGTGTTTTCATCCCCAGTCCTACCGGGGCAAAGAAAATGGCAGTAGCACCGCCGCTGAAACCAAACGCCGGACCGATATCAAACGTGGGACCCAGACCCAGGGTCAGGCTGTCCCCGATACCAAGATAAAAAGGAACATCAACCAAAAGAGCCGGCCTTATAAAATTAGTGCTCCCGCCGTATGAATAATCAAAAAGGAATTTTACATATTCTCCGCCTATGGCAAACCCGGTGGAAATCTGGGTAACGCTGTTCTTTATGGAGAACCTGGGGCCTACCCTTAATTCAAATTCCTTGCCTGATTCGTCAAAAGCACAAAGAGAAACCGAAAAGAACAATGTTAAAGACAATAATAATTTTCTCATTTCACGCTCCGCCTTATTTTTATTTCACCCCGCCAGCGGCAATGCATTCCGCTAACGCTGCGTTTGTTTGCTGGTCGGGGTGAGCCGATTTGAACGGCCGACCTCTTCGTCCCGAACGAAGCGCGCTAAACCAGCTGCGCTACACCCCGACTTTAAGAACATCTATATAGCACAAAAATCCCCAAAGTCAAAAAAAGGGGGGGCAGGCCAAAATGGCCGCAAAAATTATCTTGCAATTTTGTTACAATATTATAAAAACGTAACACAAAAAGAAATAAGGAAGGAGTCCCTGCATGAATAACAGTCTGGTAATAGAGCAAATCAGTTTTAAGGAATTAAAGTATTATATCCTCACCTCCGCCTTTATGCTGGGCAACATTTTATTTCCGCT
>JAFGOL010000124.1 GCA_016926495.1 Oligoflexia bacterium | reverse complement strand
TCTCCCCACTGGATCTATAAAACGACAAAGATAATGGGAGACGCGGTCGTTGCTTTCACGGGTAAATGCGACGTGGAGGACAGCTATATCGCGGACCTCGAAGATCTGATGAACAAAAAAGCAATCAGGGCTGACAGGATGCTTCACTTTATAGTTGAAATATTCGGTCGCGACACAGTAACCGCCGCGGCCCTGCAAAGTGTCTTTATGTCCGAGATCCAGTCTTTGCTTTTGGAGTATAATGTGGATGTTACAAGAAAGGGCGATGATCTTTTTGTGGGTGACGGTAAGCTTTCCATTTCCATAGCGTCGGTTTCACCTGTTTCCGCACTGATCCACATCGGTCTCAATATAACAAACGAAGGTACGCCCGTGCTAACATCGTCTCTTTCGGATTTTAATATAGATCCGGCCCGCTTCGCGGTTTCGGTCATGGAAAGGATTAATTCCGAGTACAGCCGTATAATTCTTGCTGCTACAAAGGTTGTTCCAAGGTATAATTATGGAGGATATTGATGGCTAAAAAAACTCTGATTCTTGATACCAATGTCTTGCTTTTTGATCCTCTGGCATTTTTCAGGCTGGGTCCGAATAATATCATTATACCTATAACGGTTATAGAGGAAATAGACAGGTTCAAAAAAGACCTTAACGAAAACGGAAGAAACGCCCGCCAGATTTCGCGTTTTATTGATGACATGAGAAGAAAAGGCAATCTTCTTGAGGGCGTGGAACTTGAAAACGGAGGCACATTGTATGTTGATATTCCCGACGAGCAGAATACCATACCGGGTAATTTTCTGGATAATAAGGCTGATAACATTATACTTGCCATAGCACTCAAGCATAAAAAAATAGACAAAAGAAAAGAGATAATATTCGTTACAAAGGACACAAATCTCAGGATCAAGGCGGATCTTCTCGGGCTAAGGGCCGTTGATTATGAACCTTCAAGCAAGCCGATCGAGGAATTGTATTCCGGGCTTCGTTATGTTGAATGTCCCAAGGCCGATTTTGACGCTTTCTTTACCACAAAAGAGATACAGATTGAGAAGGTTAAAAATATCAAGGGTATCATGCCCAATGAGTACGTGATAGTAAAGAATCTCTCTGATCCCGAGCATACGGCCCTGGGGCGCCATGACGCGGGGAAAAAACTGATAGTTCCGCTTATGCGGAAGGTATTCGACGGCGTTTGGGGAATCACACCCAGAAACGTCGAGCAGACCTTTGCGCTGGACATGCTTCTTAACGACGATATCCGCCTGGTTACACTGGTTGGAAAGGCAGGTACCGGTAAAACGCTGCTTGCCATAGCTGCCGGACTTTCATTGACCATTGACGCCGGTGTTTATACAAAGCTGCTTGTTTCAAGGCCTGTTTTCCCGCTGGGAAGGGATATAGGGTATTTACCCGGTGACGTGGAGGAAAAGCTTAATCCGTGGATGTCTCCCATCTTTGATAATCTTGAGTACATACTCGGAGTGGGCGACGCGAATGCCCAGACCGCCAACGGTGTGAAGAAAAAGCAGGGCGGCGCGCGCAAATGGCAGGAGCTTATAAACCAGGGCATGCTCAATATTGAACCACTTACCTATATAAGGGGAAGAAGCATTGCCAACCAGTACCTTATAGTGGACGAAGCCCAGAACCTTACACCGCATGAAATTAAAACAATACTTACCAGGGCCGGCAATTTTACGAAAATTGTTCTTACGGGCGACTGTTTCCAGATAGACAATCCTTACATTGATTCATCCAGTAACGGGCTTACATACGTGGCCGAAAGGTTCAAGGACCAGAAAATATCCGCGCATGTTTCCCTGGTCAAGGGCGAGCGCTCTGACCTTGCGGAACTTGCGGCGAATTTGTTATAAGAGAGGTTACGGTGGAAAGAAGAAGGCATGTTCGTGCTCCGTGTAATTCAAAGGCTATTATGGTTATGGGTGACAGGGTTGAAGTGCATTTTATCAGGAATATTTCGGTGTCCGGCGTTTTTATAGAATCGGTTGACAGCTACAACACGGGTGACGAGGTCTACCTGCTTTTCCCTCTGCATCACCCTGAAAAAACATCAAGGGTTTCCGGCAGGGTCGTGAGAATGGTCGGAGCTTCAAATGATAGTGAATACGTAATTCCGGGAATAGGCGTTGAATTCGTTAATTCGGGTTTTGATTTTTCCGTTCTCGTGGAGGATTATATAATAAGGATAAAAAATATATACGAAGAGTTGCTGATCCTTATTGAAATGCAAAATCCGGATATGAAAAGGCTGGGAACTCTGGTTCGCAAGGCAAGGCTGACCGGGTACGGGGATTTTTTCGAGTTGCGTGAAAAAATAAGAAGGGATTCCCTGTCAATGGGTATCCTGAATAAATCGGCGGAGGAATAGATGGCGCATCTTTTTACTGAAGAAGCCGAGCGGATACTTGATAAGGAGTTTAAGGTCCTTGACAAAGGTTTTATAAGGCTTGTCGACTATTTCGGCAATGACGCGAGGATAGTGCAGACAGCGAGGGTTTCATACGGGGAAGGTACAAAGACGGTCAGGGAGGATAAATCCCTCATTGATTATTTATGGAGAAACGAGCACTCCTCTCCTTTTGAGCACGTTGTTTTTACGTTTCACTGCAAGCTGCCCATATTTGTAGCGAGACAGTGGATACGGCACAGGACGGCGCGCGTTAATGAAATTTCCGGCAGGTATTCCGTAATGAAAAATGAATTTTACGTGCCGGACGAAAGCGAAATACAGTTTCAGAGCGGTGATAATAAGCAGGGAAGATCGGAAGAGGAAGTTCCGTCCGATCTTAAGCAGAAGGTCCTTGATATACTTTCTTCCGTAAATGACAGATCCTACAACGGTTATAACGAAATGGTGGAGTCGGGTATAGCCAGGGAGCTTGCGCGTGTATCCCTGCCGCTGAGCCTTTATACCGAATGGTACTGGCAGATAGATTTAAAAAACCTTTTTCATTTTTTAAAGCTGAGGCTGGATATTCACGCCCAGTATGAAATAAGGAAATACGCCGAGGTTATGTCGGGTATTGTGCAAAAGGTATGTCCTTACGCATGGGAGGCTTTCGAGGAGCATACGCTGAAAAGCGTAAAGCTTTCGTCCGGCGAGCAGGGCATGCTCAAAGATATTATTGAAGGCAGGAAAGTGGACAGGGAAGGGAGGCTTTTCAGAATACTGTCCGAAAAGCTACCCTTTTTAAGGGAGTCCGGGCTTGGTTGAATCAAAAACACAGTACGGTGAATACATTATCAATGAAATCGTGCCCGTAGTGCAAAAGGTATTTACTGACCTTGCTCCCATAGCAACGGGGTTTCCCAAAAACCAGATCATTTTTAAGGGAATAGAGATGAAGGAGGAATACCTTACCTGCAGCGAACTAAATTCCTTTACGCGTATTATCAGCAATAAGCTTCACGGTTTTTTCGGAATGCACTCGGACAGGGATTTTATTACGGAGAGTCTTAAAATATCCGGTATACTTGATGACGCTGATGAAAAAGTGGAAGACCTGATCAGTTCGTTTCATATAGATTTTCTGAACCAGATTTACGGAAATTCAAAATCCCTGCTTAATGATCTGGGATATAATTTCGAGATTTTTTCGCTTAACCAGATGACAGGCTCCGATGAGGTGGTAACAAAAAACATAGACGGATTGACTGCCGTGTACCTCAGGTTTCAGATCGGTAAATATACCGTGTATATCAGTTTTTGCTTTACTCCTCCGCGCAAGCAGCTTGTGGAAGTTAAAGAGGAATATTTCGCGGTCCCGGTGTTTAGCCTGGCGGATACCGATAATATATCGTTTGATGTTTACCTGTATCTTTCGGTTAACGACAAGATAATCAAGGTTGTCAACAGGGACGGCACTCTCGACAGGAAGTTTAAGCAGAAGCTTATAAATTACCAGTACGATCTGCTTTATATTCATAAAAAGGACCTTGAAATGTACGAGGAATATATCAAGGAGGATTTTATAAGTAAAATTTCAAGGGCAAAGGAGATCGGTCTCAAGGACGGTAAGGAACTGGTCCTCCACGACTATTCGGAGCACATGGCGGAACTTAAGCAGACCGTCCAGAGCTTTTTCAAGGCAATGGTTACGAGTCCAGATCAGGGCTCTACCCTCCTGGAACGGTGCAGTAACATCATTAAGGACAGTATTTCAACGTTATGCGGGGAAAGGGACCTCTTCAGGAGGCTGAATGACGTTGTCCAGAGCCTGGGGAAGGAAAACAATCACTACGTGAATGTAAGTACTTTTTCGTTAATGTTCGCCCTTGCCCTTGAAATAGTCGATAACCAGTCCCTTAAAGACATAGGCATAGCAGCCACGCTTCATGATATAGGTAAAATTAACCTCCCGGAAAATTTAACGGAAAAGTCGCCGCTTCTCATGAATGATGATGAGCTTGAACAATATAAAAAACACCCTGAATTTTCAAAAAAGCTGCTGCTTGACAACAAGGCGCATATCTCGGAACTGAGTTACAGGATGATACTTGAGCATCATGAGGCATATGACGGTTCGGGCTTTCCTTTAGGGCTTAAGTACCACCAGATCCATCCGTATTCCCAACTACTTGGTATTGCTGACAGATTTGACAACCTTGTCAGTGGTTTCAGCCCCAACAAGGGACTTATCCCAAAGGACGCCCTGGATAAGATGATTTCAGACAACACGGATGAGGACCTTCCCACCATTTTTAACCCGGATATATTGAACGCCCTTTACAAGATCATGATTTGTTAGGCCGGAAACTCCTGCGTCATTATTTTATAAAAATGCTTTTATTTTGTGTGTAGATTTTATATAATCCGGCACCAATGAATATGGAAATTGTAAAATCCGTTTTAACTGAAAGAACAATATCATATCCTGAATCTTTCCTGGAAAGCCTTATTCAGGCGGAAATCCCTCTGGACAGGATTGAAATGGCAAGGGAGGACGGTTCGCTTGATACCGTGTACGAAATCATACAACACGGCCCGGACAGAACTTTTTTCTCTGGCAGCAGGGAGGAAAAACAGCCGCATCTTGCCATCATAGGCGCCGGTGACTTTGCGATTTCCCTGATTAAGGCGACAAAACCGTCCGTAAACATAATTTGTTATGACATTGAACCTGTAAGGAATATTTTTTCGCAGACTGCGAAGTTGAGCACGAACAAGAGTTTTGCCCTCAGGATCCCTGACAATGTTGTATTTACTTCGAGCCTGAAAAAGGCTTTTACCGCCGATTATATACTTCTCGCGGTCCCTGCCTCGGCATTGTCCTCGGTTTTTCATGATATCAGGAAATACGTCCCCGATGTTTACAGGGACAAGCAATACATACTTGTGTCAAAGGGTTTTGTGGGCAGGGGCTATATACCCCACAGGTGGCTGGAAAAAAGCGGCATTCCCTTTGAACGGATGATATGGGCAAGCGGCGGTAATGTGGCAAGGGATGTAATTGCCAAAAAGGGGCTGAAGTTTGCGGTTGTTTCAATAAACAAAAACAGGAAAGGGAGAAAGGTTTTCGCCGGTTTCTTCAACAGGAAATATCTTGTTCCTCAGGAATACAGCGGTTCGGCCCTGCTGGCATGCGAACTTGGCGGTATTTTAAAGAATTACTACGCGGGACTCGGAAGGTATGTACTTGTAAGGTTCGGAGAACAGGCCCTTGAAAAATATAAACACGTGGTAAGAAGGGAATTCAGAAGCGCCGTAAGGTTAGTATCAGGAGCGCCGTCGGTATCCTTAAGAGGCTGGATAATCAGGAAAGCAAGTCACGGCCCCGCGTTCTGGGAAGACCTTGACGTTACCATAAGGGGCGGACGTAACGGCAGGTTCGGCGAGATGGTTTTCAACAGCCAGCCCATAGCGGACGTGCTGGAATCACTCGGGCTTGTGGAATCCTTTCAGACTGTGTTTTCAACGCTTTCACTTTTTAACAGGCTTAGCAGGAGGGCGCTGAAACGCCTGCCCGTACTCAAGGCCATACTCGAAATTTACGAGGACCTTCATATTGAATATCTTGAAAGGGGTGATGCCCAGATTTCCGACGAGAACCTGCTACTTCTTAAAGAAACGGAAAACCGCCTGTTCTACAATACCGGCAAAAAAAAGCGCTGGTACTTTTTTTAATATAAATTTACGCCGCCTTTTTGATTTCGCCTGATTCATATTCGGGAAACATTATTATGGCAGGATGCACGTCAAACGCCTTTGCGATTTGAAGTGCCCGCTTTTTTCCTATTTCAAGCCTGTCGTTTTCAAGCAGGCTGATGTTTGTCGCGCTTATTCCGCAGTGCCCCGCAAGCTTCTCCTGTGTCCAGCCTTTTAGCTCCCTAAGCATTTTTATGGTTTCGCCTGTTGTAATAACTGCATGCTGTTTTGCCGGCCTGAAATCCTTTTTGTTGATTTCCATTATATGCCTCCTAATATTTATGCGGGCTT
>JAFGOL010000123.1 GCA_016926495.1 Oligoflexia bacterium | reverse complement strand
GTATGAAAATAAGGATCAATATCAACGATGTCATTCATTTCGAAGTTACTCCGGTTGATCTGTACATATTCCTTCCCCTTAACAGAAAGTTCGTGGCCTTCGCAAAAAAAAACACGGTACCCGACAAGCTCCAGACCCTGATCAATAAAAACGTACAGCACATATTTATAGACTACGGCGAATTAAGCACATTTTTCAGGAGCAGGACCAATTTTGCAAACATATATTCAAAACAATTTTTTGACGCGTTCAAATCCAACAGTTCCGGCGCCAGATCACTTATTAAAAGTTTAATTATAGAAATAATCAACCGGAACGAGCCCCCGGATATAAACCAGCTGTGGAGCCTTGTATGTGATTATATAAGCATTGTAAATAACGAGGAATCCGGGAATATTTTTTACGCGCTTAACCACCTTTCGCCTTACGACGAACTCTCCTATTCCCAGAAGCTGGCCACACTGGCAGTGGCATCTTCAATATTGAAAGAGCTTGATTACACAAGATCAACATATATAGGACTGGCGTCTATGTTCAACGGTATTCCCTTGCTGTGGCAAAACAGTCCCCGCGATTATATAAAGGCGGAAAAATCCCGCCTGATGTTAAAAGAGTTCCTCGAATCATTCTGTTCAATAAACGTAAACTGTAAAGCCCTGCAGATACTCCACAGCTATCACTCCGGAATATTCGACAGTCATGAAAGTAAAATAATACAGAAAGCCAACGAAATAGCATTCTTCGGCGATATAGGAAAAAGTGAACTGACTTCCTTCCTTAAATAACGGGTTTAAAAGGCCCCTTAATACTTATCCATAAGCTTTTTCAGTTTTTCAAGACTCTGAACGCCCACCATTTTTTCCACCACGGCGCCGTCTTTGAACAGCATCAGGGTAGGTATTGCCTGGACCCCGTACTTAACCGGCATGGCATTATTTTCCTCTGTTGACAGCTTACCGACAACAATTTTACCTTCGGCAAAACCGGAAAATTCTTCCAATATGGGAAGCTGCATCATACAGGGCCCACACCATGATGCCCAGAAATCGACCAATACAGGCTGTGTGCTCTTAATGACCTCGGTCTCAAAATTGGAATCCGTAAACTGTTTAATATTCCCGCTCATTTTTATCCCTCCGTAATATAACAAAAGTTTTGGATGAAGTTTATATGCTTATCAAGGACATTGCAAGACTAGTTTGTGAATGTTGAAATCATTTTATTTTCAGGCGGATTCGCGTATAATTTGGTTTTTCCGTCATCTATATTGAGATATTTGGCAGGGTCTACGCTGTACTTGCCTTTTCTGATCTCAAAATGAAGGTGCGTGCCGCTTGCCCTTCCGGTCTTTCCCACATAGGCTATATGCTCCCCCTTGCTGACCGTAGCGCCCACACCCACCTTGTTTTCGGAATTATGGGCATAAACGGTATAAAAGCCACCGGTATGCTTTATAACAATCATGTTCCCATAGCCTCTGATCTTGGCTGAACTGTATATGACTGTACCGGACATGGAGGCATAGACCCTGGTACCGGCTCTGGCAGAAATATCTATGCCGTCATGAAACCTTCGCCCTGTCCTCCAGCCGTAAGCGGAAGACAAAGTTCCGCCGTCCACCGGCCATAAAAACAGCCCCTTTTCCCTGGGAACTTCAGGCTCAAGGTTCCTCAGGCCCGATGTAACAACGGCCTTTGGAGAAGAACTTTGCTTCTTTTTGGACAACCACCCCCGCCTAATGTCTTTGGTCCCCGAAGGACCGGCATTCCGGGGATTGAACACTTTTACGGATTTGTAATTTGATCCGGACGAGTCCCGATTTCCTCCGCTGTCAGTACCAAAAACATTTTCAATGGATGTTGGACTTCCCATCAGCAGGGTAGGAATTATAAAGAATACAGCACTAAAAAATATATTTAACCGCCACATAACCCAGTATTAATAATACCATAAATACGTATGTTAACAAATTAAAATACCTGTCGATAAAAACCCTGATCGGTTCCCCGAACCTTGAAATAACAAATGAAAGAATAAAAAATCTCAACCCCCTGCTTATAAACGACACAATAACAAACAAAACAAAATCCAGTTTGAAAACGCCGCTGGCAATGGTAAATACCTTATAGGGAATAGGAGTAAACCCCGCGATACCCAGGGCAAGAACGCCATGTTCCCTGTACATGTTCTGTACTTTGACAAAAGTTTCCCTCGCGTTATAAAAATCAATTACAGAATAGCCGACCGCGTCCATAAAAGAATACCCTATCAGGTAGCCGAACATACCGCCGAGGACCGAGGCCACGGAGCACGCGAGCGCGAACTTAAACCATCTTGATGTTTTTCCCAGAACAAGGGCAATCAATAAAACATCAGGAGGTATCGGGAAAAAAGATGACTCAATAAAAGCCAGAATAAATAACGCGTATAATCCGTACGGGGTCTCAGCCCAGTGCAATACCCAGTTATAAAGTCTTTTCAGATATCCCATTCCTGAAGCTCCTCAATAGCATTGTAATCGGTGTAATCAAGCATTACGGGAGTAATTGAAACATATTCGTTCGCAACAGCGGTACAATCCGTACCCTCAACATCCGAGAAGCCCTTGTATTTACCGCGGACCCAGCAAACTTCCTTACCCTTTTCCTCTTTATGCCTTATCACCCTTTCCGAATAATGCTTGGCGCCCATTCTGGTTATTCTGGTACCCTTGATCCTTTCACGCGGTCTATTGGGGTAATTTATATTGATAAGGCCGTTGCCTTTATATGACCTGTTAAAAAAAGAAATAATAAATTCCCTCGTAAAGACCGCCACATCTTCCCAGTAATAAAACCCGTCCTCCGGGGTACCGGTAAGCGAAACCGCAAGCCCCTGTATTCCCTCTATCAATGCTTCCCTGGCGCCTGCCACTGTACCGCTGTAATATATGTCAAAGCCCATATTCCCGCCGGGATTGATCCCGGAAATAACAAGGTCCGGTTTTTTTTCCAGTAACCCGTATAAACCAAGATAAACACAGTCCGAAGGAAAACCGGAAAGCGAATAGATGTCCTTTTCAAGCTCCACAAGATTAAGAGGCTTCATCATTGTAAGCGCGTGGCTGCAGCCCGAACGATCCGATTCCGGGGCGACAATAACCGCCCTCCCCACGGTATCAAGGACTTTTTTAAGTATTCTGATGCCCGGAGAATCCACACCGTCATCATTGGTAAGCAAAAACAACCTGTCAGACATACTAACATTCCTCAAACATTGAATTTATAATGAATAATATCACCATGGTTTACAATATAATCCTTTCCCTCGCTGCGCACCGCCCCGGCGGCTTTTGCCTTTATTTCGTCCCCGTATTCCATAAATGTATCATAGTGTATGGTTTCGGCCCTTATAAATCCCCTTTCGATATCGCTGTGTATCTTACCCGCGGCAACGCGGGCCGTTGTGCCCCGCCGAACACTCCATGCCTTTACCTCGTCACTCCCCACGGTATAAAAGGAAATCAGGTCAAGTGTTTTATAAACCATGTTCACAAACCTTGAAGCGGCGCTTTCACTAATACCCAGTTCCTTTAAAAACCCTTCCTGCTCATCCTCGGGAAGCATCTTTAATTCCCGTTCAATCTCCGCCGATATCATCATGCCGGGCAGGCCCGTACCCTCCAGCGGCTCCCCGCCGGCAACGGACAGCAGGTCCTCCGTAACATTAACCGCAAGCATGCGCGGTTTTAGCGCAAACAACTGAAAAGAGGAAAGCAACCTGATTTGTTCAGCGGAAAACGAAGATACAGGGACGGCCTTTCCGCCTTCCAGATCGGAGATTATATTTTCATAAAGCTGCAACTCCGCCTTGTCGTACTTGGATTTTTTCATCCTCTGGATTTTAGCGTCAAGTATCATTATATCCGTCATATTCAACTCATACATTATGTCATCAAGTTCGGGTTTCACAAATTCCAAATCATCCACGACCCCGGTTACTATTACTAAAGCGTCAAATTCCCGGTATTTGGCCACAAGGGAAGCGCTGCCTAGCATACTGTCAGAGGTATCCTGCGAACGGTTATAATCAACAATGGTAAATTCGGCCCTTGTGGTTTTAGCGGGGTTGAAAATCCGCGATAGTTCGTCAATACAGGCGTCATGGACCCTGACACTTCCTATATTTACCGCAGGCAATGCCGCTGCGTTCCCAAGGTCGATACCTGAAACAGCCTCGAATAACGTAGTTTTTCCGCTTGAACGCTTACCGATAAGTCCGACTTTCATTATATTTGCAGAACCAAACCTTCCCTGACAGCGTCAATATTCATATTAACTTTCAAAGTTTTGATCCTTTTCCTGTATTCCTTTACTTTTTCATCCAGCATCTTGTCCGTGGTATCCGGATCATGATGGCAAAACATAAGGCTTTTTACTCCGGCGGCAACACCAAGCTCGAAAGCATCGTCAAACGTGGAATGCCCCCATCCCTTGGTAAACTGGTATCTTTCATTATCATACTGGGAATCATGAAACAGGACATCCGCTCCCCTGCAAAAATCCACGTAATCCTGAAATAAAGCCCCGTCTTCATGCTCGTAAGACAACTCATTGTCCGTTAAAAAAACGAAATGTTTTCCGTTTTCCGTAAACTTGTAACCGTATCCGCCGCCCGGATGGTTCAGCTTTATCTTGTCTATGGAGCATCCGGCGCAGTTAAGCTTGATATTTTCAAACTCAACAAAATCAATACTGGACGCTATGCTTTCAAACATGACCGGGAAGTATATACCGTTCATCTGCTCGGCGATAATATGCCTGAAATCATGCACTATCTTGGAAAAACCGGTAATAAAAAAAGAATTTTTGGAACTGTATATGGGCAAAAAGAACGGAAAACCCGAAAGATGGTCCCAGTGGGCATGAGTAAAAAGAAAATGCATCTTAAGGGCGGATTTGCTGTGTATTAACTGGTTACTGAGCTTCCTGAGTCCGGAGCCGGCGTCCACGATAAAATGATGACCGTGACCATACTCCACCTCTATACAGGTGGTATTGCCGCCATATTTCATCTTGTCTATTTCAGGAGTCGCTATAGACCCTCTTGTTCCCCAAACCTTTATCTTCATATCTAAATTATTATCACTCTATATACTAAAAATTAAAAGGAAAAAATTCATTATGACCTTTTCATATTGAACAAATAACCCTATAGGGTTAAGATTTAAATAATGGTACTATTGTAATCGGGGTATTTACTTGTTTTATATTTTATTCATTACTTTTATGTGCGTATTCGCGGACAAGCCTCCTATCAAAGCACCGGTTCCTGACGGACCGGGCAAGGACATCGAAAAGGAAAGCATCGAAATCAACGATACCGACAACGACGGCATACCCGAAATCAAACGTTATTACGTAAGGGACGCTTCAGGAAACAATATCCTTGTTAGGAAAGAGCTCGATATAAACGCTGACGGGCGTATCGACTATACCTATTATTACACCGGCGGACTTGCCCAAAAGGTTATCAAGATTGAAGTCGATCTGGATTTTGACGGGATAGTCGACGAAAAAAGATATTTTTCTCCCGAAGACGGCTCGCTGGTTAAAAAAGAATTTGACCTTAATTTTGACGGAAAGCCAGATGTTCTGAAAAGATACTACAACAATGAGCTTATTAAAAAGGACATAGACCGGAATTTTGACGGGGCAATGGACTCATGGGAATACTACCAGAACAACAGGCTTGCAAGGACCGAAATTGACACGGATTTTGACGGAAAGCCCGACAAGATAGGTAAATCGGAATTCCAGGAAGTTTACAAGTTTGACATAGAAAGGCTTAAGGAAGAGGAAAAACCCGTTAAAAAAAAGAAGAAGATCATACGAAAAAGAATAATAAAAAAGCGGGTCAGGAAAAAGGACTCCTCATCTAAAAAGCAATGATCATATATTTCATGCGTTTATCTGTGAAAATACGTGTTCATTTGTGAAAACAAATAACCTCGCTTTACATCATAAAAT
>JAFGOL010000122.1 GCA_016926495.1 Oligoflexia bacterium | reverse complement strand
CGGCACTCAGGGTAACAAAAGTACCTTTCCTGTTTCTGATTTCCGGATCGCCCGAATCAGTAATATTTTTATCCCTGTAGCCGTTCCATTTCAGGGCAAGCCTGTCAGCTATGGTCTTTCTGGCTATGCCCAACAGGTAAATCCTCGTATTGTCCGTCATATTCCAAGTCCCCTCCTCACTTCCGCAGCAAGTTCATCACCGCAGTCCTTGTGCCTGAAATAATCATCCATTTTTTCAACGTAGTATTCATTATTGCCTGATGCAAGCGCGTCAACTTCGGTATGGCTTATAACCTTTTCTATAGTATACCTTTTCATCAGAAAACGCAGCAATTTTATGTTTGAAGCAACCTGTTCCCCGGTATGCCTTACCCCGACATTTTCAACTCCTATGGAAATATGATTTACGCCCATGGCATGCCTGGCCATGTAATTATCAGGCATAAGCGAATATATAGTACCGTCGGTATCCACAAGGTAGTGGGCTGATACGTTAAGCCTGTCAAAGCTCCTGTTGATCAGCGACTCACGCTCCTCCCTGAGTACAGGCTCTTTCATATATTCATACGACTCACCCAGGGTGGGAAGGCCGGTCATGTGTATAACCACGAGCCTTGGATTTATGCTTATACATACATCAAAACCATCGAGCCTGTGGTCACAGTCCCCGGTATGCTTTTCCCTGTAGAGAGCCGTAAGCAGCCTGCGCTGGGCGTCGAACACAACGGGCATGGGCCTGATTTCTATGCCGGTTTCTGTTTCTTCTGCTTCATTACCGACAAACACGTAACCCCTGACCCTGTAAGTAAATAACGCGGCCAGAACGACAAGTAAAACAAGAACGACCTGCACAAGCCTATTCATAAACCGGCTCCGACTCAAGCAGGATCTTTTTTATCCGTGAAGAACATTTATATTCATCAATACCGTCAAGGGCGCAAAGCCTGTAGCTGTGGCACGGAATTGTAAAATGGTCTGAATTACATTTACCTGTAACCCTGTGGCACGGAACAATAACGGGAAAAGGGTTTGATTTCATTGCATTCCCGACCGCCCTGGCAAACCTCGCGCCCATCAGATCTCCGTAGTATACGGTTCTACCCGGAACTGAATGTACGAGCTTAGTATATACCCGCCTGCGAAACGCGCTTATTTCACTAAAATCAAGGTCGGCAAAAGAGACTTCCATTCTTTCCCTTTTGGCTAAAGATACAATGTCTTTTTTATATTCGGCGCGTACATATTCCTTCACCCTTTCAATATCAAAGTTTTCGCAAAAACACGGAAGTATTCCGACAATCCGTCCGTTATCTTTTACGGTGAAAAGATATCCCGGCAGATTTCCGTACCTTGCGTACTCAAGGGTCAGCATCATTTCTCCAGTACCCCGAAAACATACGAAACTGATTTTTCGGGACACATTATCATGGATTCGGTCAGTGAAACGCCAAGCTCCCGATCATCGAATAGAGAGAAAATATACCTTTGCTCGCCAAGCCCGAAATCTCCGTAGCCCGGGCTGAACCTGCGGGTTTTTGCATGGTTTTCAACATCGAAAAACCTGTTAAAAATAAGGCCCGAAGAATATTCGGCAAGGTTTTCCGCTGTATCGCTGCATACCAGGTCAAGATACATGGAGGAAACCATGTCCCCTGCTTTTTTATACGCATCCTGAAGCCCTGCGTATCCGCTCCCGACGGTACATATAACGACAAAACATTCAACAACGCCGGAAAGCAGTTTTGAAATATCACCGGACCCTGCGCAAAGACGCTCTTTAACACCCTCGGCGCCGCTACATCTGAAATAAACATATTCCGGATTAAGAACATTGACGGCTTCGGCATATACCCTGTCCAGGATAGCGTCTTCCCTCGACGTTTTTATTTTGAGCCTTTTTTTGATCCTGGAAGGGTCCGCGAGTACCTTATCCAGCTGAACCGATATCATTTTCCACCTCTTTGGCAAAATCACCAAACGCCTTTTCAAACAGCGATTCCGATACCATCAACGGACGCTGCAGGACCCTGCCTATTTTTTTAGGCACCCACACAGGGATGGCCTTGCCCGGCAACATGTAACGTTTCAGGCATGAGTAAATATCGGGAAACTTTATACCGGCAAACTTTTCCCTGAATATGTTTATGTTCCTGAAATAGGAATATATTGAATTCAGCAGGCGCGAGACCCTGTTAAAAACTTCATCGTCAACGAAGGCTGACATTTTCGCAATCCTCAGTTCGATCTCAAGCGCGAAAGCGACCGCTATGCCGTGTTCGATCCCGTACCCTGAAGCCCATTCAATAGCATTACCCAGTGGAAACCTGTTGATCTTAACGGGGTTACGCAGGATCGAGGGGATGATAAATTCCCTGATAATATCTTCCTTTCGCAAAAAAATATCCATCCACTTGGTCTCGAGCCTGTTAAACAAACGCTCGCTGTACAAAAAAGAAGTTCTTACAAGTGGAAAAATGCCGAACAGCATATTTTTGTTCCTTCCGTGCAATATCAAATCGTGATCCAGTATAATGGATCTGGGAAGATATACCCGCTCGTAGATATTTTTGCCTGATTCCGAACTAAGCCTGCCGCCCATAAAGGGGTCCGCCATGGCCTCAAAATCATACGGAATATAAATCCACTCGAGCCCTCCCAGGTAACCGGAGGCCACCATGCCGGTTATATCAGCGGTATAAGCGTCCCCAACGGCAACGATTAGCGAATCCTTTGCGCATTCAAAATTATTAAGCTCTGTTATCGTTTTATTTAAAAGAACAATATTTTTTTTCTTTTCGTTTTTCTGTAACAAAACCGAGTTTGAAATACTGAAAAGTTCGGTATTCCTGACATTTTTATCATACAAAAATACCATCCTTGAATTTTTTGCAGTCCTTGACAGCATCTCCCGCCAGTCACGACCGCTGACTATACTGCAAGTCCGTTGAAGTTCCTTATAATATAGTTTCATCACCGCTCCGGTTTTTCTTGAAAGAATATTAATACCAATTATAATACATGGTGGGAAACGTTAATACAATGATCATATTTTTTGAAAAATTGCTGATCTACAGTTCAAATCTGCTGATGTTGATCATTATTGTAGATGCCCTGCTTTCATTTATTCCCCATAACCCGGATTTCCTGATTATCAGGATCATAAGGGGTGTTTCGGAATCAATACTGAGGCATTTACGAAGCATCTCTCCTGCCAGCGGCATAGGCTTTGACTTTTCTCCCCTTGTCGCGATTATACTTATAAAAATTTTTCAGGAGCTTGTATTACTGCTGGCAAGATGGTTTGTGTAAAAACGGAATGATCTTTGGAATTGCAGTATCTGTAATACCTGTGTATAATTTTTATATCCTTTAGGTCTTAAGTACGGGGGTTAATCGTGAACTATTCAGGCATAGATATTCAGCTTAAGGATTTCAAAAAAAGCATGCGCGGATACGACATAAACGAGGTCAGGGTCTTTCTTGACGATCTCTCAAGGCAGGTTGAATCAATAAGTTACGAAAATAAAGTATTAAAAGACAAGCTCAGGGAAAAAGAACTCTCGCTGCTTGAATTCAGGGAAAGGGAAGAGACCCTCAAGGACACCATGCTTACAGCACAGAAAGTTACGGAAAATATAAGGAACGAGGCAAACAGGGAGGCCACGCATATAATCAACCAGGCGAAAGTTAAAGCCGCGGAAATTCTCGGTAACGCGAGGTTCAGAATGAAGAGCACGCTTGATGAAAT
>JAFGOL010000121.1 GCA_016926495.1 Oligoflexia bacterium | reverse complement strand
TAGTATCCCTTCAATTATTCACAATCTTATCTGGCGTCTAACTGAGCCTGTATTTCCTTAACTTTTTTATCATTAAGAGAATAAAACAGCATCGAGATTGCGCCAAGCAGGCACGGAACCATGCCGTACCAGCTCATCATCTTCTTCATGATCTCAAGAGCAGCTTCGGGCTGAGTAACATTAGCCTGATAACCGGCAAGCCCCAATAAAATACCGGCAAGAGAACCGCCGACAGTCCATCCGAATTTCTGTGATAAAGAACCCGCGGACATAACAAGCCCGTCACACGCGCTGCCTGTTTTATACCTTACGTAAGCGCCTATATCGGTGTACATGGCAAACATAATAGCGCCCGTCGGTGCCGTAATAAAAGAAAAGAGGCACTGGGTTCCCAGCATCATGAATATCTCGGTACTGGGTACAAAATAAAAATACACGGATACAAGACCGGAAATGGTTATAAGAACTATGTATAACTTCTTCTTATCAATTTTTTTGCAGAAAATACTGAAAATAATCAAACCCAAAATACTTGAAATAGTGTTGGACATCCAGAAATAACTCATTACAAGACCTTCACCGCCCCATGCGTTTTTCGCAGCTTCGTCGGCAAAGTATTTAAAATAATAAGGAGCCGCCGAAAAACGGATCGTAAACGCGGCAATAGTAAAAAAGGAAACAAAAAACAAAACCCACCACGGGATATTCGTAATCATGTTCTTTAAATCTTTCTTCGCTTCGCCGGACGGCTTTGCAGGAGAATAAACTCTCTCTCTGGAAACCCTGACGCTGATCAAAATCAAACCTATCGCAACTACGGCTGCCAGGGTCATAACGATCCCGAAACCCATCCTTTCATTTCCGTTACCGAAATAATTCACGAAAATTTTGAGGTTACTTGCAAAAAGAAAAATGGAAACCTGTGCAGCAATCATTCTGAAGTAAGAAACCTGGTTCCTTTCTCCAAGGTCCTTGGAAATCGTACTCATAACAGAAGAATACGGAATATTGGTTACAGTGTACAGCATGCCGAACAAGGTATAAACAACCGCGAAATACACTACCTTACCGGTTTCGCTGATTTCAGGGATCCAAAAGGACAGTGCCGCCATCAAGCCAAAAGGAATAGCAAACCAGGCGATAATAGGCCTGTATTTTCCTATATTGTCAATGGGCTTTACCCTGTCTGAAAGGAATCCCATCATCGGGTCGTTGACGACGTCCCACAACCTGGTTACAAAAAACACGAGTCCCGCAGCCACGGCGGAAATACCCACTACGTCCGTACAATAATAAAGCCCGTAGAAAATCCACGGCATCCAGAACATGTTAAAGCCCGCGTCGCCCAGCGCAAAACCGACTTTTTCCTTAAACGACACTTTTTCCCCAACAGGTTTGTCTCCGCCGAACGAAAAGAAAAAATTCTTCGTAAGAGACATTCCAACTTCTTTAAATGCTTTCATCTGTTCCCTTCCTTTTATCCCATAACAACTGTTACTTTGTTGCTGTCCTTCATCATGCCAGCAGGAATGAGATTATTTTTGATTTCTTCTCCATTAAGGACAATTTTAGAAACTCCCTTCTGTACTCCCCTGGGGTTTTCAACTGTAATATTAAAGTCCTTTCCCCTGAATTTCCTGTAAACGGAAAATTCTTTCCAGTCAGAAGGTATGCACGGATCAATCGTTAATCCGTTATACTCGGGCCTGATGCCCATAATATAAGAAGCGGTTGAATAATATGCCCATGCCGCCGCTCCGCTAAGCCAGGGCAGCCTGGACGCACCGAAACGCGGACTGCTGGGGCTGTGCGTTGACTGGCAATATACGTAAGGCTCAATTTCCCTTACTTCAGCTATAGTATTATACGCGGCAGGCATAAAAGCCCTGTAATACCGGTACGCCTGTTCTCCGTTTCCGAGTAAGGTTTCGGCAATTACCGCCCAACCCTGTGTATGGCAGAATATGCCGGCGTTTTCCTTCATGCCCTTATTATATAAAGTTGCTTTTACGACGCTGAAATCCATCTTTTCAAAAGGAGTGTCATTAAGCGCCAGACCGTACTTGCTGGCAAGCCTTTCCTCAACGGTTTTCATGGCTTTTTTTGCCTTTTCGCCCCGGGCATGTCCGCTGAACACTGCCCATGTCTGGGCATTCAGAAATACCTGGCCCTCCATGCTCTCCTTTGAGCCGAATTTCAGGCCGTCATGCCTGTACGCACGGATATACCAGTCTCCGTCCCATGTCTGTTCGTCCAGCACCTTGTCGTATTCCTTAAGCTGCTTTTCAGCCCACTCTTTTTCCTTTTTATTACCAAGCAATTCACAAATATCAATATACGTCGCAAATGCGTATCGAAGCTGAAATGCCACAAATACCGATTCTCCCTTGTAACCAAGTTGCAAACAGTCATTCCAGTCTGCTGCCAGACCGCAGGGAAGCCCGTGCGCGCCGCGTCTTTCCATGTTGAACTGTATAGCCTTTTTTAAATGGCCCAGTACCGTATCTTCTCCCTGATCAGCGTAGGGAAGTACCTTGTTGTAAAAATCTATATCTCCTGTTTCCTTAACAAAAGCGGGAATACAATTGAAAAGCCAGAGACAGTCATCAGAGCGATACTTATCTTCTGCGGGCGCCTTTTCCTTTCCGGGCGTATGAGCGTAGGGCTTAACAACAGGCATGGCTCCGCCGTTGGAAACCTGTCCGGTTATTAAAAGTTCCATCCTTTCCTTAACCATTTCAGGAATATTATGTATAACGCCGAGAAAATCCTGGGCTGTATCCCTATAGCCCAAGCCGTCCCTTGCGCCGCTGTAAACCAGGCTCGCGGCCCTTGACCACGCAAAGGTTATAAGGCTGTTATACGGATTCCATACGTTCATCATGCTGTTAAATTCCGGGTCAGGGGTTTTAACAGACATTGAACCCAGCTTGGAATGCCAGTATGTCCTTACCTGCTCAAATTCCCTGTTAACTTTTTCAGATGAATCCAGTGAAGAGACCGCTTTTTTTCCTTCAACCTCTGCCCGGCCTATACCCATGACATAAGCAAATTCCTTTGATTCACCCGGATTAAGCTCAACATCAACCTGCACAGTACCGCATCCGTTATCGGCTGTTGCCAGTGAGCCGGTGCATTCTCCTTTTTCAACAACAGCAGGATTATTATATGATCTGTAGAGTCCAATAAATTTCTGGCGATCTGTATCGTAAGCAGTAACCTTTGCCCCGGCTACACCCAGGAAAGTGTGCCTTCCCTGGTCCTTTTCTTCAAACTTTTCAGGCATAGGAGGCATAAACACGTTAGTTCCGTGGTCAATAATGCCGTCTTTAAAATCCATTTTAATAATATACTGGCTGTATTGAAGGTTAAAGAAATCATCAAGCATCATCCAGTTACCGACATATTCAACATAGGTGAAAAACCGTAATTTCCTTTTTTTATTTTCTGTATTTGTAACTTTAACCTTCCAGCATTCGTAATCCTTACCAAGAGGTACAAAAAACAGGGTTTCCGTTTTTATACCGGAATATTCGGACGTAATACTGGTATACGCTGTACCGTGCCTGCATTCCGACTTATAAACGGACAGGTCCTTACCGACAGGTTGCCACGATGCCGACCAGTAATCCTTTGACTCCATATCCCGTACATATATATACCTGCCGGGCTGGTCCATCGGGATCGCATTAGGTCTAAAACGCATAAAACGGCCCTGGGCCGCAGACTGGTAAAAGCTGTAACCGCCTGCATTATTTGTAATTATTGCCCCGTACTTTGTATCACCAAGGTAGTTTGTCCATGACGCGGGAGTAGCGGGATTGGTGATAACATACTCCCGGTTTTGATCATCAAAATAGCCATACTGCATACTTAAGTTCC
>JAFGOL010000120.1 GCA_016926495.1 Oligoflexia bacterium | reverse complement strand
GGCCGGAAGTATTTCATAAATGGAAATATCCGTGGAATAAAGCGCCCTTACCGCCCTGGACTTGTTTATTCTTATTGTGTCCGTCATTATACACCTTTTTTATTAGTACCCCGGCAAGACAGTATGCAGCAGATATGAAATTACAAGTAAAGCCGTGAGTTCGGATACCAGGTACCTGCCGAAGCTTGATCTTAGTTTGTATTGTCCGGCTTCCCGCATGTAAGAATATACTTTCATTACGAATTCACGGGCGGATGTTTTTTCATGCCTGTACGCGCAATACAAGGCAATTAACGAGGTAGTGAGCAAAAACAATTTTCCTTTATATAAATAAAAGGACCAGCCACCCCGAAACGGTGTTATTAAAATGCTAATAATAAGAAAGCACACGCAGCAGGCCATGATAATCGAGCCGTTGTAGATCCCCTTCCACCGGTTGTTTTTTTTATGGCCGCCGAATATTATTGAAGATATCAGAAAAGCGGCGGCCCAGAATACGGCGGGCAGGGGCATAAAACCGGAATAACCGTTCCTGTATTGCAGCCACGCTGAAATAAGGCACAGGCAGAAATCAAAAGAAACAACCAGGATAATGGTTGAGCGTATGAGGTATTTATTCATTTTCCGTCTCCGCATTTTTTATCAGCTCGTAAAGGGAGCTGACTTCCTCTGCGCTGAGTTTTCTGTACTTGCCCTTGGGAGGGATATTTTTGTAAACCGTTCCGTAAGCTATGCGTTTCAGCCTTGATACTTCAGCGTTCATGTTCTGCACGATTTTTTTAACTTCCCTGTTTTTGCCTTCACCTATTTCTATTTCAAACCACGTGTGGGAAGATGTGTGTTTTATGCCTGAAAACCCGATGTCGTTTACCTTTACACCGTCAACGACAGTGCCGTTAAGCGCTGTTTCCCGGAATGTCTCTTCGGAGATTATGCCCCTTGCCCTTACAAGGTATCTTCTCCTTACCTGGTACCTGGGATGAGTAAGCTTGTTGACGAGGTTTCCGTCATCGGTAAATATTATTATGCCTTCGGTGTTGTAATCAAGCCTTCCCACGGGGTTCAGTGTTCTTAATTTTTTGGGCAGGAGGTCCGTAATAATTGCCCGTCCCTGCGGGTCAGCCTTGGAGGAAATATATCCCGACGGTTTGTTCAGAAGGTAATAGCGGAAGGTCATGTCCGCATTGACATGCAGCTTTTTGGAATCAATCATGATCGTGTCTTCATGGGTGTTAACTTTATAACCCTGTTCAGTGATTATTTTACTGTTAACGCTTACCCGTCCCTGATCAATAAGCTCTTCAGCCCTTCTGCGGGAGCAGAAGCCGGTTGAGGAAATTACCTTATTCAGTCTTTGCCTGGAGGCCGGACCTTGCTTCTCTTCTTTGCGTCGCATATTTTTTACACGCTTCATCAAAAATAATATCCACCTTTTCCTGTATCAGGTCTATGTCGAATTTTAAACTTTTGTTCAGTTCTTTAAGCTCATCAAGTACTTCTTCCGAATCGCTGTATTGCACTACCATGTTTTCCCTGTCAGTTTCCATTAAATCGCTCAGGGTAAGTGATTTTTCTTCGCTAAAATCGCCGCTTTCCCCCATTGCTTTTGCGTCCAGCTCGTCGATTTCGGACTGGGAGGGAAGGTCCCTGAGGTCGTATAATCCGAACACTTCCAGAAAGTCAGGGGTTGTTGAATATTGCAGGGGTCTGCCGGCAAGGTCGGAGCGTCCGTTGATCTTTATAAGGTTCCTGTCCAGCAGCGTCTTGATAAGGTGTGATGAATCTACTCCGCGGATCTTGTCTATTTCAGCCCTGATGACAGGCTGTTTATACGCGATGATTGCCAGTACCTCAAGGGCCGCGGGAGAAAGGCGGATGGGCCTTATGTTTTCCAGTTTTTTTATCCATATCTGGTTTTCCTGGCAGGTCCTCAGTTGCCATCCCTTTGAGATATTCTCAAGCCTGATCCCCCGTGATCCATCCTGGTTGATTTCATTTGCCAGTTCCGTTAGCGCGCTTTCAATGAGCTGCCTTTCAGCCTCGTTTCCGAAAAGTTCACAAATCTTTGAAAACTCCATGGGCTTCTCGGATACAAACAACAGCGATTCAATTATGCTTTTTATCCTGTTTTTTTCCATGCTTCGGGTTACCTCACCTCGTCAAATAATTCGTCTTTTCTTATCAATGAAGTATCAAGCAGCGACAGCGGCCTTATTGTTGTAAGCAGTATATCGCCGTCGTCGCTTACCTGTATCAATTTTATGTAGTTCAGCCTTGCAAGCTCCAGTACCGATAAAAAGGTTATTACTATTTCACCGCGTGTTACGGGCTCCGATACCAGTTCGTCAAGGGCAAGGTTCAAAAAGCCGTCGGGATATTTAACTGATAATTCCTGCATTTTTTCCTGAAGGCTCTTGAGCGGCAGGTCCACCTGGTGCGTTGAGAGCTGGTCCTTGTATTTGTCGACCACTTTCCGGTACGCGTTGATTAGCTGTATAAGCCCCATGTTCGCGACCGGTCTTTCCTCGTCATCGCTTTTTCTCCTGGGATGCTTGAAGATATTTCTCCCCAGTATGTCTCTTTCACCCAGCTTTTGCCCTGCTTCCTGGTATTGCTGGTATTCAAGGAGCAATCTCACAAGTTCCTCTCTGGGGTCCTCGGAAATACCGGTTTCCGCAGGGTCATCTTCCTCCCTGTATACGGGCAGCAGCATTCTCGATTTTATATATATAAGCGTGGATGCCATAAGCAGAAATTCGCCAGCGATTTCCAGGTTCATTTCTTTCATGGTTTCAAGGGCGGCAAGGTATTCCTCTGTTATCTTTGCGATTGGTATATCATAAATGTTTATCTCGTTTTTCCTTATCAGGAAAAGAAGCAGTTCAAGGGGGCCCTCAAAGCTTTCGAGTTTAACAAGATATTCGTTCACAGCATAAACCCCATTGTTACCTGATACAGCATTCTGGCGGGATAGCCGACCAGAAAACCCAGTATGCCGATTTGCCAGAGCAGGATTATAATCAAAAAGCCGTACGGCGCAAGCATGTCTATGTACACGGTCTTGCTGTACGGCAGGAAGAAGCTGATTACCTTTGAGCCGTCCAGCGGCGGAACAGGCAGCAGGTTAAAAAACGCCAGGAAAAAGTTTACCAGTATACCGGCCTGGAGCATATACAGTACAGGCACTACTATGCTGCTTGAATTTTGCGGAGCTAATTTAGCAATCAGCGCGAAAGCTATTGCGAATATTATGCCTAAAAATATATTCGACAGTGGCCCGGCCAGCGCCACGAGTGCCATGCCCTTTTCGGGATTTTTAAAATTTCTGCTGTCAACAGGCACGGGTTTTGCTCCTCCGAAGAAAATACCGCCCAGGATCAGGGTAATGACCGGGAAAATTATAGTCCATATAATGTCAACATGTACCCTGGGGTTCAGGGTCAGGCGCCCGGCATATTTCGCGGTAGGATCTCCGAGCCTGTTTGCTGTCCACGCGTGCGCGTATTCATGAAAGCACAGACTGAAAAAAAACGGCAATATAGAAATCGCGACCCTTTTGAAAGTTTCTTCCATACATTATTCCTATAATATTTTTAGTTGTTTTAATAGCTTAATTGTATCCCTGCCGCATTTATCTTTTTTAATATTATCAATAAAAGCGTTTAATTCCTTTACAGGGCAGTTTTTAATACCGTTGCCCTTGATCGCCCGCAGCCAGAGGGCATCGGTTACCGGATCAGTGGCAAGGTTGTACTTAACAAGATAATATGCTGTTTTGATTATCATTAACGGGACCCTGCTGTAAATATCCTTGTTAATCACCCTTAGTATACCGGCATTAATGTCCCGGGTGGCCCCGGCAAAATCAATTATAGTACCGAATTCCCTGCTTGTCAGGCTCACGGCAAGGGCGTCAATTGAAAATCCTCTTGATATTATTTCCGAATTGATATTACCCGCGCCGCCGTGCTCGTTTTTTCTTGTCTGCGCTATATGGATGTTCATATCCTGTGAATAGGGAGACTGAATTATTTTAAAACGTTCTTTTTGTGATATTTTTTTGCTTTTGGCAGGAATATAATTCTGCAGGAAATGATCAATAAATAAACCGGTGTTACCTGTAACCGTTACTTCAATATCAGAGCAGTCTTCGTTAATTATAAGGGAGCGCGGAAAATCCCCTATGATATACGCGAAAGAATTGGTGGATTCCGCGGTATCACCCAGTGCCCTGAGCAGGCTTAAAATTTCACCTGAAAGTTTTGAAAACAGATGCATGTGTGCTTAAATACCATTTTGGTATTATTACTTCCAATGTTTTTTATTTCCGTTCGTTAAACCGGCCTGATTTGTTTTTGCGGTGTTTGAATTTTAGCTTCCTTTTAAAGTATGGGCTTTACAAAAGGGGTATAAAATACTAAAAATTTAAAGACCTTATAAGAATTTATCAGGAGGGAGCATATAAAAAGTGGGTAAGACATTGTTAAACATGGTGATACACAACCATCAGCCGGTCGGGAATTTCGGGTTTGTAATGGAGTGGGCCTTTGACCACTGCTACAGGCACATAATAGATGTACTTGAACATCATAAAAATATAAAAATGAGCCTGCATATAAGCGGGCCGCTCCTGGACT
>JAFGOL010000119.1 GCA_016926495.1 Oligoflexia bacterium | reverse complement strand
TAAAAACAGCGCAGCAGGATAACGGTGACATAACAAGATGGCTTGAATACTTTACTACCGGAGTTTTATACTCTGTAAACGAGGTAAAAGAAGCAATACTAAAACTAGGCTCAAAGAAAAAACGTATTCCAAAGACCCAAATTTCCCTTACCGATAAGCAGATGAAAATTGTCGAGTATATATCCGAACACGGCAAAGCTACAAACAAGAATTTGCAGACGCTATTTAAGATTTCGGCTCAGGCGGTACACAAAGAGCTGGCAAAGCTGGTTGAAATGAACGTTGTCAAGCCGGTAGGCGCAGGCAGGTCGCTTTATTACATTCTGGAATAGCTTGATGATTGGGTTGATGATTAGGTTGATGATTAACATGCCTCAGCACCCGCATAACCTTTGTAACCCTTGCCCTGCTCACCCCTAACAATCTAACAAGCTCAGCCTGATTTTTGACCTGACCATGAAGGAATTGAAGCTATTGATGACGCTGTAATAATTCCTTTGCACCACGTAGTTCAGATGGTTTTGGCGGTGCTCCGCAATTATGGAATATAAGAAAAAAGAAAAAATAAAAGAGTTATTCCCCGACAAAAACCAGGCCGCATTCAGGACATTCTTTCCGGCTTGTTGAAAAAGCCGCTCCGCAGGCAGGACAAACCGCGGTTTCCTGATCGGGATCGTATACCTCGTTCAGAATAGCCGGATCAGGTTCCAGACCTTCATTGTTTAAAACCTTTACAGCCTCCTGCTTTAAAACAGCTACAACTTCCTCTGCCCTTGCCTCCTCAACCCAAACCTCAACAACGACCCTGCATCCCTTTTTACACGTTTCTTCGTTGTTGCGCAGTTCTGAGCCGATCCCCTTTTCGGAAAAAAGCTCAGACAGCCTTTTGGCCTCATTAATCTCAAAAATACCAAGCAAAAGCATAAAAAACCCCCTTGCAAATATTACCTCTATTTACCACTAAGGACCCTGCCGGCCCAGAGAGATTTTTAACCCTAAAGATGCCCGGCTGAAATATTACCCATTCAAACCCCTTGACGTAACATAAAAGTGTAATAAAGTAACACGCGTATTCATGAATTCATTATTCGCATACAGATAAGGAGTACCAGTCATGCACATCCCGGACGGGTTTCTTTCAATACCGGTCAGTGCCGGGACAATAGGTTTAAGTACCGCTTACGGAGTATATTGCCATACTAAAATAAAGGACAGGATACAGGAAAAAAATATCCCGCTTATTGCCTGCAGCACGGCCTTTATATTCGCGGCCCAGATGCTGAACTTCCCTGTTCTTGGCGGAACAAGCGGTCATTTTATGGGCGCTACATTCGCGGTGCTTATGTTCGGGCCGCACATCGCTTTCTTTATTATGACAATGGTCCTTTTAATGCAGGCCCTGATCTTTGGGGACGGAGGGCTCCTGGCCATAGGGGCAAACGTGTTAAATATGGCGATAGCAGGCACGCTGGTCGCTCATTTGTTGATTTCCAGCGGTAAAAAAGTTTTTAAATCCGAAAATATTCAAATCTTTTCAGCCGCTTTTTTTTCCATTATAGTCGCTTCGCTTTTATGCTCCATGGAAGTAAGCGCTTCTGGAACAATCGGCTTTGCCCAAATGGCCCCTGTAATGGTGGGAGTTCACGCCCTGATCGGTATAGGCGAAGGCTTAATTACCGCGACAGCAATTGCCTTTCTGAAAAAGGCCAATGTTGTCAGCGAGGTAAGAGGTTATGTTTAAGTACAGAAGTACCGTTATTTTCATTTTGCTTTCGCTCGTGTTAGCCGTGTTTATTTCTCCGTTTGCGTCATCTTCACCGGACGGCCTGGAGTGGGTTGCGGAAATAAAGGGGTTTCTAAGCAGTGGAGAGGAAATTATTTACTGGACTCACTCTTTAATGCCTGACTACAGGATTGCCTTCATTTCGGGAGAGGGATTATCGACTTCCGTTGCCGGATTTTTAGGCACAATAATATGCTTTATTGCGTCACTGCTGTTTTTCAGAATATTTTTACGAAAAAGGAAGAAACTGCAATCAGATTGATAAATTACATCCTGGTATCGGGGTTTATTACGGCTGTAATTGTCAGCAATGTTCAAGTGCTTACGGCATTGTTTTGTCTTGCCCTGCTCGTTTTTATTCTGCGTCGGATCAGGATTTCCGTATTTTTAAAACGAGCGGCCTTTGTCGCTCCTTTTTTACTATTCTTACTTATTTTTCAGAGAGAGCACTTTTGCGTTATTTCCCTGAGGGTACTGACGGCCGTTATTTGCGTTGCCGTAATTACAAACAATTTTAACATTACCGGATTATCGATGATCTTAAAAAGGATAAGGCTGCCGGAGTATCTGAGAGACATTTTTTTATTATCCTTCAGGTTTTCGTTTGATTTTGTCGATGATATTAAATCAATCAAAAAGGCTTTACTGATCCGCGGGGCCGCTAACAGAAAAACCGTATTAAAAGCGTCTTACCTGGGCACCGTAATAGGGCTGTTTTTCGTCAGGGCCGTAACCAAATCAGAGGACGTTTATAAATCAATGAAGCTCAAGGGGTATTAGCCGGCAATGGATATGATCGTAAATGATCTGGTTTTTACCAGGGATTCTTTTTGCTTAACACTTGATAATTTAACAATTCATAACGGTGATAAAGTGGCGGTCATAGGCCTTAACGGAAGCGGAAAAACAACCTTATTCGAGTGCCTGCTGGGGTTGCAGGCTTACAGGGGATCGGTATCGATACTTGGTAAATGTCCTAAAAAAGAATTTAAAAAGATAATACCTCACGTCGCCTACTGCATGCAAAATCCCGATAACCAGTTATTCTGCGCTACGGTAAGAGATGATATTCTGTTTGCCCCGCGTAACTTTTCACCGGTCAGTATATACGATGAACAACAATTAATTGAAAATGTGAATAAGCAGATAGATATCCGGGAATTACTGGATAAAGCCCCGAATGAGCTGAGCTACGGGGAAAAAAAGCGCTGCGTGATAGCTTCATGCCTGGCTTATAATCCAGGGATTTTGCTGTTTGATGAACCGACGTCAATGCTGGACAAAAGGCAAAAAAGACTCTTCAG
>JAFGOL010000118.1 GCA_016926495.1 Oligoflexia bacterium | reverse complement strand
TCATACTCAACAAGTCGGATTCAAAAATAATATCATGCGAGGACTTCAGGCTTTACCCTTACCAGTTGCCGGTAATAGGGATCAAGGGCAACGATTACCTTGCGGACTTTTTTTCGCTGATCGGCCTGCATCGCGCTAACACTCTCTTTATGGACAAGCCCGAACCCATAACAATAGTTATGGGAAAACACAGGTTTGATTATTCGCTTGAATACATTAAAAGCGAAATAAAAAGGGAATTTGCCGGGCACGAATCTTCGATTCTTTCTTTTATTGACGAAATGATAGAGCTGGACAACAAAACACCCCCGCTGTGGGTTAACGAGGCCGGGTTTCCCCCGGAGCTTTTCTCGGACTGGTATAAAATCCTGATACGCTTTCCACGGGAGTTGAGAAAGCTGGTATGGTCGGACATCGGCTATCTTTACAAAAAATACAAGCTTCCGCCTGTCCTGTGCTCGATGTTTGACGCACTGCTGTTTGCCTTATCCGGGGTCATGAGCAGGGAATTCCCGCTGATACCGGCAGTACGCATACTGGTGTCTGCGATGAAAGGCGTACACATTCCTGACAGCAGTGTGTACACCCTGAGAAACGAACTGCTTAACATCCTCCCTGATTCAGTTGAAAAAAGGAACAAAACAGGTATTCTCAATATAACAAAAAAATCCGGTTTGTATAACGTGCGCCTGGGATCCTACGAGGGCTGGGTATCTTCCGAGCATGTAATTTCCGATAAAAACAGGCTTGCACACGGCGCGGGTACGCAGGAATACATGAAGTTCCCTTTCACACTCTATACATGGGTTGACAAGGACTATATACCGGAATCAATGAGTAAATGGCTCATGTTCATTGACGTGGACAAGGCGGGATGGTTCAACCTTAACGACATATACATGGTGAGGCACACAAACGAAAAAGTCGGGTCCGTTATAAGCATTACCTCTTTTATTCCGTACAAGCATCTGCATTCACCCCTTGTTTTATACAAGGAAAAAACAATCAGGATGTTTCTGATCCTTGAAAGCCTTATACCTTACCTGCAAAAGGGTTGCGCAAGGCTTTACCCTGATCCTTATTCTCCGAATTTTGACATAGAGCTTCCCCATTCCCTTGAAAACCTCGCGGACGCCAGCCCGGTTTACGACATGCGCAGGGAAAAAAGAAAATTCTCTTCAAAAGAAAACGGCGTATATTACTGCGGAAGGGAAATAATTCCACAGCTTGGTTTTGAAGGAATAACCATCAGCGGGTTAAAAATTGCGGACAAGATAATAAGGAGAATTTAACTTGAAAATACTGCAATATTATCCGGGGATAATTCCGCCCAGGTTTTACGGGGGGACCGAGAGGGTTGTTTATTCACTGTCAAAAGCCCTGGCTGAACACGGACATGAAGTCACGGTCGCGGCGCACGGGAAAAGCTCCCTGAAATGCGCAAGGCTGGCGGACATTCAGGATCCCGGGTTAAATATTGAAAAACTCGCAGAAAGCCATGACATCGTACATTACCATGTTACCCCGCCGTACATTCCCGTGCATCCTTACCTTGTCACGATACACGGCAATATGCAAAAAGACGAGGGAAGGCTTCTGAATACCGTATTTTTAAGCAGGGACCATGCCGCAAGGCACGGAAGCCGTAATTACGTTTATAACGGCCTGGACCTTACCCTCTACAGGGAAACCCCGGGTAATAAAGAATATTTTACGTTCCTGTCAAAGGTAAGCTGGGGAGTTAAAGGCGCGAGGATTGCGGTTAACATCGCAAAAAAGCTTAAGTTAAAACTTGTTGTGGCAGGAGGAAAAATCTGGTGGAGCCGATACAGGGGCATCAGGTCGCACGGCCTTGTTGATGACGTATCAAAAGCCGATATACTCTCAGGAAGCAAAGCACTGCTCTTTCCGTTGCAGTGGGACGAACCTTTCGGGCTCGTTGCCATTGAGTCTCTGGCAAGCGGGACCCCGGTGGTCACTCTGGACAGGGGAAGCATGGGCGAAATAGTCGGGGCTTCGTCTTTCGTGGACTGGAATAAAAAAGTCGGTTTTGTGTGCAAAAATATTGCTGAAATTGAAGAATCGATATACAGAATTTCTGAAATTGACAGAAATGCCTGTTCGGAGTACGCAAGAAAGTACTTTAATCATTACCGCATGGCGAATGATTATCTTGCCTTATACACAAGAATAATAAAGCAGGGAGAAATGTGAAGTGAAAATTCTGAAAGATGAAATCGCCAAACTGATAGTTGATGAAACCGGAATAGAATATAATGAAATTTTAGCGGCACTGACCATACCTCCCAAGACGGACATGGGCGACCTGGCACTTCCCTGCTTCAACATCGCAAGAAAGCTCGGCAAATCTCCCAATGAGTTTGCCCAGGAAACCGCGGATAAAATATCTTCCAAAATAAAGGACGATTCATTAATAAAGGCCACAAGGGCTTTTGGTCCCTATACAAACTTTTTTGTCAACAAGGCAAAGTTTTTCAGCCTTATAGTGAATGAATTTGTAAATTCAGGAGTAAAAAATCTCAGGCTGCCGGATAACAAAAAAAACATTGTTATAGACTATTCATCTCCCAATATAGCGAAACCCATAGCGATTCACCATATACGTTCCACTGTTATCGGGAACATCCTCGGGAACATCTTTGAAAACTGCGGATATACGGTAACAAGGATCAACTATCTGGGCGACTGGGGCACGCAGTTCGGAAAACTTATTACCGCATTCGAAAAGTTCGGAAACGAAAACAAGCTCGAAAAGGAAGGGATAAAGCACCTCCTGGATATTTACGTTAAATACCACCAGGAAGAAAACGAGGACATGGAAAACAAGTCAAGGCAATGGTTCAAAAAAGCCGAAAGCGGCGACACGGCCGCGATAAATTACTGGAAGAAATTTAAATCTATAAGTCTGAAGGAGTTTCAGCAGGTGTATTCCAGGCTGAACGTAAAATTCACAAGCACCGAGGGAGAAAGCCAGTACAATGATAAGGTCGACTCCCTGATGGAACTGATAAACAAAAAGGCCGGCACCAGGCATAGCGACGGAGCCCTTATCATCGACCTTGAAAAATACAACCTGCCGCCGGTTTTGCTGAAAAAAACGGACGGAGCGACACTATACGCCACGAGGGACATTGCGGCGGCCCTGGACAGGTGGGAAAGATACCGTTTTGACGAATCCCTCTATGTTGTCGCGCACCAGCAGGAACTCCACTTCAAACAGCTTTTTAAAACCCTTGAAATAATGGGCTATTCATGGGCTGACAGGTGCAGGCACATCTCCTTTGGCATGCTGCACTTCGACGACGCAAGGATGTCGACAAGGGAAGGCAGGGTCATTTTTCTTGAAGAAGTGCTTGATCGTGCTGTTGATCTTGCCCTCAAGGCCATAAACCACAAAAACCCGAAACTTGAAAACAAGGAAGAGGTGGCGGAGGCAGTGGGAATAGGCGCCGTTATATTCAGCGATATATCAAAAAGAAGAATACAGAACGTGGTTTTCCGCTGGGAAGACGTCCTCAATTTTGACGGTGAAACCGCGCCTTACGTTCAGTATACGCACGCAAGAACATGCAGCCTGCTGGCCAAGGCTGATTTTGATATCAACTCGGTCGACAGTATTGAAGGTTATGAACCCACACCCATGGAATTCGAGCTTATAAAATTTCTCACGCAGTTTAGCGGAAAGCTGCTGGAGGCTAAAAACGAATATGAACCGTTCATTATCGCAAGGTACGTTCTGGACCTTGCAAAGCTGTTCAACAGGTACTACTACCAGGAAAAAATCATAGACAATCCCGATAAGCAGAAACGCAAGGCAAAATTACTGCTGGTACTGGCCATCAGGGAACTTATCGCCCATTGCCTGTCTATTATAGGTATTAAAGCTCCCGAAAGGATGTAAGATTGAAAATACTTATTCTAAGATTCAGTTCAATGGGGGATATCGCGATGGCTACCGCGTTGCCCAGGGTACTGAGGAATAAATTTCCGGACGCCGTCATAGACATGGCCGTAAGGTCGGATTTTCATGATCTTATAGAGTGGAACAGTTACATAGACAACAAAATATACCTGGGAAGGCATGAGGGCTTCCGCGGGCTTGTAAGGCTTCTTAATAAAATACACAAGGCAAAATACGACCTAGTTATCGACGCTCATCGCAGCCTGAGAAGCAGGTTTATCTGTACGTTTTTGCCCATTGTAAGCAAGGTGTTTTTTAACAAGAGAACATTGAAAAGACTTGCCCTTATATATTTTAAGCTGAACCTTTTTAAAAAAGTCGATCTCAACATGATTGAATACATCAAGCCCCTTGCAAAGCGCGGCGTCGTTTACGACGACAGGGGAACGGAAATATTTATTCCGGATGACGTATCCCGGAAAATATCGGGCCTGATCGGGCAGAAAACATCCGCGACGGGGCATAAAAAGCTGATAGGGATAGTTCCGGGCGCGCAATGGCCCGGCAAAAGATGGCCGGTAGAACATTTTACCAGGCTGGTCGCACTCATAAACCGGAACGTCAAGGCAACCATTATTGTTATAGGCGGGCCTAAAGACACGTTCTGCAATTATATCGCGGAGGGAAACAAAAACGCCTTTGCGTTTGCCGGTGATTTTTCCATTATTGAAAGCGCCGCGGCCCTTTCAATGTGCGAAGTCGTAATTTCAAATGACACGGGAATGATGCACGTTGCCGAAGCCGTGGGTACGGACGTTATAGGCATTATGGGACCCACATCATTTGAATTCGGATGCTATCCTTACAGAAAAAATTCCATGGTGGTGGAAAAAAAGATGTGGTGCAGGCCGTGTTCCAAGAACGGATGGGGACCGTGTATCAGGTTCGGGAAAAGGCCGTGCCTGAACAATATCACGGCTGAAGAAGTGTTTGCAGCCCTTAAAACATACCTTGCCGAAGGCGGTACCAATCCATGAAAAAGTTCTACAGATTTTTATACCTGGTGTTTTTTATTAATATCATACGCCTGATCTTTATAATAAATGCGACATTCAACAAAAAAATACGCACCGCGCTGTTAGCAAGGCTTTTCATCCTGAAAAGATATAAAAAAGCCTTCAGGGGAGAAAAAACAAAAAAAAGGATATGGTTTCACGTTTCAAGCGTCGGAGAACTGGAACAGGCGATCCCGCTTATGAGAATAATCAGGAAAAAAGCCGGTTTTGAAATCGTTCTGACATTCTTCAGCCCTTCAGCCAGAAAGAGCGCTTCAAGGCTGGATTTTTTATTTTTCAGCGATTACCTGCCCCTTGACGGATATTTTAATACGAAAAAATTATTTTCGCTCATAGAGCCTGACCTTGTTGTTTTTGTTAAATTCGATATATGGCCCAATATCGTCTGGGAGGCCTGCAACAGGAAAATACCGGCCACGCTTATAGACGCAACCCTGCACAGAAAATCACTGAGGTACGCTACCTTCTCGGGTAAATCATTCTATAACAGCATCTATACCTGTATGGACCTTATTGCCGCTGTTTCGCAAAGCGATATGCAGCGTTTCATGATTACGTCGCCTTCGCATCCCAACATCAAAATACTCGGCGATACAAGATTTGACCAGGTGGCGTTCAGGGCAAAACAGTCGAAACCTTCCAGGGAAATTCCCGGGTGTATAAAATCCCTGTCAGACCGCATGACGCTTATTTGCGGCAGCACGTGGGAGGCTGACAACAGGCACATAACACAGCCCCTTAAAAACCTGGCCGGAGAATATGAAGGCTTAAACATTGTTTTTGTACCGCATGAACCATCGAGAAAATACGTTGAATACTACAGGGAAGAATTCAAGGCGTTAAATCCCGTCTGCTTTTCGGAAATAGGCGTGAATGATCCCCTGGCTTCCCGCATACTGATCATTGACGTAGTCGGCATCCTCGCCGAATTATACAAGATTGGCAGCCTGGCTTATGTGGGCGGAGCGTTTTCAACAGGGGTACACAATGTAATGGAACCGGCAATAATGGGGCTGCCCGTTGTGTTCGGCCCCTTCCACTACAATGCTCCGGAGGCTGAAAAACTGGTGCTTATGAACTGCGCGTTCGCCGGAAGCAACAGCGATGATTTTTATTCATCCTTCAAACTGCTGATATCAAACCCGGACAGGACCCGCGATATAGGCCGGAAGGCCAGGGCTTTTATTGAACAGAACCTGGGAGCCACGGAAAGGTGCTACAGGGAAATATCAGAAATTCTCAAACCAGTTTGAACAATACCTGGTAAAACCTGAACTTAAGGTACTCGCTGAATATGTTTTTGAAAACGCCGGAGTTATTCCACCACCTTTCAGTGTCTATGGGAGAGTTATAAACGCTGAAGGGATAAACCTCAACCCCCGTGCCTTCGAGTATTCTTTCAAACATAAAATACGCCCGCTTCATGTGGTATATGGAAGTGACAAGCACGATCTTTTTTACATTTTTCCTTATAATATATTCGGCCACGACCTGCGCGTTCTCCATTGTTGTTGTTGAAATATTATCAATTTCATACCGGTCCCTGAATTTTTCCTCAAGCTCGAATTTCGCGATAAGCTCATCAATGCTTACCTGGGGATCCACGCCGCAAAGCAGGAGCATCTTTATGTCCTTTGACTTCATAAGCTGGTAAGCGCCGTTTATCCTGCCGGCGCTGCCTGTAAGCACTACTATCATGTCAGCGTCATTGGGAATTTCAGGATTCTGCTGGTAACCCATGCTGGCGGTCACATAGGAAAAAACACCGTACAACTGGTAAACCAGAAAAAAAACGACAAGAAACCACAACACCCTGCCCAACAGACTTTTATAGTTGTTCTTCATTGACCTCTTCCTTCCATTTATAGAGCCTGCTCAACGCTTCCAAAGGCGTCAATTTGTCCAAGTCAATACTGCTGAGTTCTTCAATAAACTTATACTCCTGTTTCGCCGCAATGTCCGCATTAAAATCAGCCTGCGAAAACAAAGACAACTGGTTAATGTCTTCCTTGACCAGGGATGCCTGCCTCCTCTCGTTTTCAAGCCCGTTCATAACCGAAAAAGCCCTTTTTATTATACTGGAGGGAAGGCCCGCCATTGCCGCGACCTGTATTCCGTAGCTGCGTGAAGCGGGTTTTCTTACAACTTTCCTTAAAAAGAACAGTCCCTCGCTTTCCTCCTCCACTGCCATGGAAAGATTAACAGCGCCTTTAAGTTCGGCATCCAACGCTGTCAATTCATGATAATGGGTCGCGAACATGCATTTGGCGCCGATCCTGTTATGTATATATTCTGCAAGCGCCCACGCGATTGATATACCGTCGTAAGTACTGGTGCCCCTCCCTATTTCATCAAGTATTATAAGGCTGCGCTCCGTTGCCGAATGAATTATGTTTGAAGCTTCAATCATCTCAACCATGAACGTGCTCTGTCCCTGTAGTATGTAATCCGTGGCACCCACCCTTGTGAATACCTTGTCAACAAGGGGAATATTCGCGTAAGCCGCAGGGACGTAAGAGCCTATATGGGCCATAATTACCGTAAGGGCAAGGGTCCTCATAAGGGTACTTTTGCCGGCCATATTCGGGCCCGTAATGATCTGGAAAAAATCGTCACCGGTAAAGGAAATATCGTTGGGAACAAATTCGTCGCCCATTGTCACCCATATAACAGGATGCCTCGCGTCTTTAAGGTCCAGATCAAATCCGTCATTCATGGAAGGTTTTACGTAATTCCTCTTTGACGCAATCCAGGCGAACCCGCAAAGGAGATCAATTTTTGCAAGCCATTCGGAAATTTCTCCTATCTTGGAAATATACCTGCCGCGTATCTGTTCCGCGTATTCCTCTACAAGTTTCAGTTCAAGTTCCTTACGTTTCTCGTCAGCGGTCAGCAAACGGACCTCAAGTTCCTTAAGCTCTTCGGTAACAAACCTTTCGCCGTTTACGAGGGTCTGCTTGCGCTGGTAATCGGCCGGCACAAGATGGAGATTCGCCCTTGTTATCTCTATATAATAACCGAAAACCCTGTTGTACTTTATTTTAAGCGACGAAATCCTGGTCCTCTCCTTTTCCCTTGCCTCCATTTCCATCAGTATTTTTCTGCTTCCGTAATGAAGATCTATAAGAGAGTCAAGCCCGGAATTGAAACCCTTTTTAAAAATACTTCCGTCGTATATAGTCGCAGGCTGCTCTGTTTCAAGCTTATCAAGCAAATCCTGCGTAAAGCTCATAAGTTCGCCGGTATCCCCGACCCTGTCAAGGGGCAGGTCCCTGCTTTCTATAAGCCCGGCGATATCAGCGGCAATCTCAATGCTTTCAAGAAGCTTCCTGAGTCCCCTGGGGCTGTACTGGGATACGGCAATCTTTGAGAGCAGGCGATCCATGTCGCCGCAGTGAAAAAGACGGCTCCTTATATCTTCCAGAAGGTCCGGTGTGCTTTTAAAAATATCAACAGAGTCCAGGCGTTTTTCAATTTCGGCCTTATTATTCAGGGGCTGCGATATGCTCTGTCTCAATATCCTTCCGCCCATGGGCGATACCGTGGCGTCAAGCGTCTGCAAAAACGAGCCGAAAAGGTCCAGGTTTCTGGACGTGAACTCGTCAAGCCCGAGATGCTCGGACGTAGACGTCCTTGCCAGGTACCTTATATGCGGAAAATCCGTCCTGTACTGCGTATCCACAAGGTACTGCATTACAAGCCTTGCGGACCCGACCTCACTTTTTCCGAGCCTGCTGTCTATAATTATATTGTTCATATTAATATGGGACAGTGATTTTACGTCAAGGGCGAAAAAACTCACGCTCAAAAGCAGCTTTTTAAGCACCTCCGGGATTTCAACCCTGTTATCGAATATAATTTCGCGCGGATTGATCAGGGAAAGTTCCTTTACAAGATCGTCCGTTGAATCACAGGAACCCGCGAAAAACTCGCCGGTGCTGTAATCAAGGTAAGCGTAGCTCCATTTTTTTCCGTCGGGACTGATAGAGGCAAGGAACGAAGCCTGCTTGCCCTCTATGGAATCTGAATCGTATACCAGGGACGGTGTGACAACCCTGATTATATCCCTTTTTACAATGCCCTTGGCCTTTTTGGGATCTTCAACCTGCTCGCATATGGCTACGCTGTATCCCTTTCTGGTAAGTTTAGAAATGTAAGAGGAAACCGCGTGAAAAGGAATTCCGCACATGGGAATGGGATTTTTTTTATCGCGTGAAGTAAGGGCTATGCCCAGTATGGGCGCGGCTACTAGGGCGTCGTCACTGAAAAGCTCGTAAAAATCGCCCATGCGGAAAAACAGCAGTTTGCCGGGGACCTTGGCCTTGTTCTCGTGGTACTGGCGCAGCATAGGAGTAATGGGTGTAGACTGAAAACCCGGATCGTGATCCTGAACTGTATTGCTATGCATCCCTTTTCCCGTGTCTTGATTTTAACTGCCCGCAGGCTGCCGCTATATCGGCACCCCTGCTGTACCTGACATTACATATAACACCTTTTGAAGCCAAATAACCATAAAAATCATGCAGGGTCCGCTCATCAGGGGCTGAAAATCCGGGGGCGTATTCGTGCGCGTTGAACGGAATAAGGTTCAGCTTGATCGGCAAATCCTTCAATAATTTTGCAAGGTTCTTTGCGTCTTCCATCCTGTCGTTAAACCCCTTGAACAGGATGTATTCAATAGTTACGAATTCAAATTTTTTCAGGGGAAGTTTTTTTATGGTTTGAAGGAGTTCCATCATAGGATAAGCCCTGTTAATCGGCATAAGTTCGGACCTTGTTTTTTCATCAGCCGCATTCAGCGATACAGCAAGCTTGGCGGCGCACCTTTTTTTAAATTCCTCCACTTTTGGAATAAGCCCGCACGTGGAAACGGTGATTTTACGCATGCCAAAACCCGGGCCGAAATCCTCGCTTAGAATTTCTATTGATTTTACAACGCTGTCAATGTTGTCAAGCGGTTCACCCATACCCATATACACTATGTTGGTAACGGCCCTTATCTCGCTGTCATCAGTGCGGTATTTTAAGACGTCCCTGGCGTAATCGTTTGACTTAAGTACCTGTTCCACGATTTCATAAGCCTCAAGGTTTCGCGTAAAGCCCTGTTTTGCGGTACAGCAGAATTGACAGTCCATTTTGCAGCCAACCTGCGTGGAAACACAGAGAGTAAGCCTTCCCTCGTGCGGAATAAGCACAGCCTCAACTGTATTTGAATCATGAAGTTCAAAAAGGAATTTTACGCAGTCATCCTTCGCCCTTTGCGTTTCAATTATTTTAAGGTTTGTATTACTGATATTCCGCTGAAAATGCTCCCTGAGGAGTTTTGCAATGTCCGTCATGTTCGCAAAGTCTTCCATGCGGCGCTTATATATCCAGCGGTAGATGTTCTTTGCGGCATAGGCGGGCTTACCCAGACCCGTTACAATTCCGGTAAGGTCATTCAGGTTAAGGCTTTTAAGTTCAATGGTCATAGAAACCCGTATATAACCTAAAAGCCGGAATTACAATTTTAGATTTATTCTAATTTTGGGCACCTGTTTTTCTGCAATTGGAAACTTGACATACTATATTTCCAGCAAAAAATCCCATAATGGTACAATATCAACATCTTTACGAGACATTCTTTTAGTGCCTGTATACAATAATTTTTTATTGGAAGAATTAACTCTTAATAAATTCGTCGGGTCGTCTTCATTAATATTTGCTGTTGATTTAACTTCTATTGCAAAATCCTTTGAATAAAAATCAATTTCCTTATTATCTTTAAATCTAAAATAACCTGTCTTTTCCGTATAATATCTGTTCAAATGTTCCAATACAACAGATTCAAGAAAATAACCGTTATCCGGTTCCAGTATATTATTCCACTCCATTGAGATCAAATAAATTAAAGGATCTCTGAAAAACAATTTCCTGTTCTTGTTTAAATTATAAGTCCAGATACCTGTATTAATCGAATATATTTCATTAACAATAAAT
>JAFGOL010000117.1 GCA_016926495.1 Oligoflexia bacterium | reverse complement strand
TCCAGGAAATTCTGACAAAAAATGAAAATATGCCGGAATTGTATCTGCTGCTTGGAAAGGCGTATTGCGAACTTAATGATTTCGAGCGCGCGGAAAAAAACGCTTCAGCCGCGATTAACCAGATGCCGGATTCGTACGAGGCCAGGCTTTTGCTTGACGAAATCGCGACAAAAAAAATAGAATATGAAAAAGTTCAGGAAAAAATAAAGAAACTGGGTACCGAACAAGCCGAACAAAAAAGCGGTAACGGGAGTAAAGAGGGGTGACAGTGACAGAGCTGGAGTTGCTTGAAAGAATCAGTGAACTGAAAAAGCATCAGGACGCGGTGGTTATAGCGCATACATACCAGCTTCCGGAAATTCAGGATGCCGCGGATTTTGTCGGAGACAGCCTCGAACTCAGTATGAAGGTCAGGGAAGTCGATGCGGGTACAGTTGTTTTTTGCGGCGTGCGTTTCATGGCTGAAACCGCTAAAATAATCTCGCCCGAAAAAACGGTATTAATGCCTGATCCGGGCGCAGGGTGCCCGATGGCGGACATGATAACCGCAGAGGATGTTGTAAGGCTTAAAAGAAATTACCCTGACGGCAAGGTGGTCTGCTATGTGAACAGTACAGCGGATGTCAAGGCGGAAAGCGACATTTGCTGTACATCCTCCAACGCTGTAAGAATTGTCGACTCCATACCGTCGAAAGAACAGGTGATTTTTATTCCTGACATGAACCTTGGTACGTATGTAAAGAACAAATTATCCCGGGACATCATATTGTGGCCCGGCCATTGTTCCGTACATTCAAGCATTACAGCCCAGGAAGTCCTTGAACTGAAGAATAAGTATCCGTACGCAAAGGTGCTGGCGCATCCGGAATGCAGGACCGCCGTTCTTGAGCTTTCGGATTATATCCTTTCAACAAGCAACATGATAAGACAAGTGGGTAAGCTGGACAGTAAGGAATATATTATATTAACGGAAGAGGGTATTCTTTATCCCTTAAATAAAAAATATCCGGATTGCATGTTTCATCACCCAAAGCGAGCGTTATGCCTGAACATGAAAAAAACAACAATTGATTTGCTTACTGAATGCCTGGAAAACAGGCAGCATGAAATAACAGTCCCTGATAATATAAGGGAACGCGCTGCCAAGGCTGTTTACAACATGCTGGAAATATGATCATAAAGGTTTTTAAAAAAAACTATTTACATACTTTCGCATTGTCGTTATATCCCTAGCATCAATCCGCGTTGCGTAAATACGGAGGTTTTCCGCTTTTGTTTTCAACATTACTACCGGCCCTTATAACACTAGCTCTCGTTGCCGGACTGGCAGCAATAATATTGTCCATGGCTTCAAAAAAATTCAGGGTAGAAAGGGATCCCAGGGTGGATGAAATCCTTGAGGCTTTGCCCGGCGCTAATTGCGGAGGCTGCGGATTTGCCGGATGCGCGGCGTTTGCGGAAACGGTTGTCAAAGGCACTGAACATGTCTGTCCAGTCGCGGATGAAACTTCAAAAAAGATAATAGCAGGTATAATGGGGCAGGAGCACAGGGAAGCAGAGCCGCGGACCGCGAGGGTGTTTTGCAGCGGGACACGTGACAACGCCGCGGTATCCGCCTTATATACCGGAGTCAGTGATTGCAGGGCCGCTAAGCTTATGGCCGGAGGCGAAAAATCCTGCCGGTATTCCTGCTTCGGTCTCGGTACGTGTAAAAGCGTTTGTCCTTTCGACGCCATAATTATAGAAAACGGCTTGGCCGTAATTTTGCCGGACAAGTGTACAAGCTGCGGAAAGTGTGTGGAAGCATGCCCTCAGATGATCATTTCAATAGTCCCGAAACAGAAAACAACCACCATAGCGTGCAGTTCACATGACAAAGGACCAGCCGCCAAGGGTAACTGTAAGGTAGCATGTATAGCCTGCATGAGATGTGTAAAGGAATGCCCTGAAAAGGCGATTACAATTAAGAATTTCCTCGCTGTTATAGATTACACAAAATGCGTGAACTGCGGCAAGTGTATAGCCGTTTGCCCCATGAAGACCATCAGGGAGGTTGCATAAGTGAAATTTCCAAGCTTTGCGAGGGGCGGGGTACATCCCTCAGGAAATAAGTTTTCCAGAAAAGCCGGAATAACCGATCTTCCCGCGCCCGACGAAGTGTCCATACCCCTGTCCCAGCACATAGGCGCGCCTGCCAGGGCTACTGTCAAAAAGGGAGACGTCGTAAAGATCGGCACCCTGATTGCGGACACTGACTGTGCCTGCAGCGCAAAGGTACATTCATCCGTTTGCGGAACCGTCAAATCGGCAGAGAACGGAATTATTACAATTACGGTTGATCATAATTCGCATGACACGGAACAGTTAAATACGGAAAATAAGAGCCTGCTTGAAATAATAAAGGATGCCGGAATAGTCGGTATGGGCGGAGCCTCATTTCCCACCCACGTAAAGCTTTCGCCGCCCGACCCCGCTCATATAGATATACTCGTAATTAACGGCGCGGAATGTGAACCGTACCTTACCGCGGACCACCGGCTGATGATGGAGAAAGGAACTGCTGTTATAGACGGTGTAAAACTGCTGCAAGGTATTTTTCCGTCAAAACCCAAGGCATTCATCGGGATAGAAGCCAATAAAATGGATGCCGTACACCACCTGAGAAGACTTATAGACATAAATGAAAATATTGAAGTACAGTCTTTAAAAACAATGTACCCGCAGGGAGGCGAAAAACAACTGATCAAGGCCCTGATAGGAAAGGAAGTTCCTTCAGCCGGACTGCCGTTCTGCATAGGTATTATTGTACAGAACGTAGGGACGGCGTTTGCCGTGCATGAGGCTTACAGGTTTAAAAAACCCCTTACAGACAGGGTCGTTACAGTATCAGGTGATCTTGTCAGGGAACCTGTTAATCTGAAAGTGCCTATCGGAGCACCGGTCAGTTATCTGCTGAAATACTGCGGGGTGGAAACAGAAAAAATCGCCAAGGTAATACTGGGCGGCCCCATGATGGGCAACGCGATATCGAATCTTGATACCCCTGTGACAAAGGCATGTTCCGGAGTGCTTGCAATGAGTGAAAATGCATGCAGGGAAGTAGAGGAACGGGATTGCATAGGCTGCGGAAAATGCGTGGACGTGTGTCCGATAGGACTGATGCCCAACATGCTGGCCAAGCTTTCAAAAAACAACATGGTTGAAGAAGCAAAAAGCCGGTTCTGGTGCCTGGATTGCATTGAATGCGGATGCTGTTCATACTCATGTCCCGCGGGAATAAAAATAGTACAGAGAATTAAAGTATTAAAGGCCGAGATAAAAAAACAGCCAAGACAAAGGAGTTGCCCGGCATGAACCTGATCCTTTCTCCAGCCCCTCACATAAG
>JAFGOL010000116.1 GCA_016926495.1 Oligoflexia bacterium | reverse complement strand
GTAGCTCGGACTTTTTTACCGTCTTTTTCGTAAGCGGGGATAATCTCGAATTTTGGTTGCAAGATTAAGTCTTTAATTTTTCCAGCGCGCTCAAGAAGTTTAAGCTCGGAATATCTATCAGCTTCCTTTTTTGAGTCGAAGGTAATTCCGTCTACTGTTGTTTTGACATTTTTGTATTTATTTTTTCTTGCGTAAAAAAAATAATTTTTATTACCCAAAGTAACCCCCTTTTAAAAAATTTTATATTTTGCAATCCCGTTACCGCTAAATTTTTCCGCATTACGTTTAAATGTTTCTTTTTTCTGTTCCTGCTCTTTGCTTTCTCTGATACACAAAATATCGTAATCCTTTTCAGACATGCGTTTTGCATTACTCCGTAGTGAATTTTTGAAGCGCAAACAATCCGGGCAGGTAACTCGTTCCCAATCGAAAAAATATGTTTCTCCTCGACTATTTTTTAAATTTATTCCGCAGTGGGTAAGCAATTGTCCGCGTACGCGCATAGCCATGTGTTTCGTTTTCATTCCTAATCCCCCTTGTTTTTCAAACAGTCCGGGCAGTTTACTTGTGTCCAATCGTATACGTATTCGAATTCGTTCCAGTGCCCCGTGAGTTCTATTCCGCAATGAGTCTGCATGCTTTTGTCTTCGTTTTTTATCGCCATGTGTTTACGGGCTTTTCGTCTTTTTTCGTCGCTAAAATCAAAATCTTCATCTTGAGAATATCGCTCCGAAACGCCCTCTGATTGCTGTATTGACGGAAATCTCAAATCTTCAAAAACCGGAATAGGGGAGTTGTCTTTAAAAAACTGAATAGATTGCAAGCTAGTGTATGATCCGCGTCTACTATTACCCTTTGCGTCGGTGTACTTGTTTGTCATAATCCTTGCTTCAAGAAAAACATAGCTGCCTTTTCTGAGATATTTTCTGCAAACTTCTGCTACCTTTCCCCATGCGTAAACCTTAAACCACGTCGGCAGGGCTGTTTCTTTGTTGCCTGTGTAATCATTCGTACAGATAGTTAATACGCAATATCGGCGCTCTGATCTAACCCGAAACTCTGGGTCGCAGCCAAGATGACCGAGAATAGTTAAGCGATTAAAGGTCTGCGGCATAATCATTCTCCGCTCTAGCGACATAGGAACGATAAAAATACCAATCTTCTTTAACCTTCTTGGTGACGCGATCCTGTCTGAGTTCCATACCTACGATTGCATAGACCTGTGACTGCGTTGGCTTATTTTTTAGAATGTTGTTTGCTTCCTCGTGAGCTTTTTTGAAACTGGTCAACTGCCCTGTATAAGTCCCGTGTTTCAAATAGACCTTCGCCAAAAATTGCATAGTGCTACCTCCGTGTTTTGGTGATTTTTGGGAAAAAATAGATAACTGCTTGAAATCACAAGCAGGCGTAGAAAATAAAGTGCTACATAAGTGCTACATAAGTGCTACATAGCCTTGACACGTTTTGTCTTTTTTTGTCATGTTTGGAAAATCTGAAATTGTGAAAGCCTTGCTGCCCAAGGGTTTGATTTTTTTGTTTTTTTAAGAATTTGAATTTAATTGATTTTTAAGTGGCTCAGGTGGAGGGACTCGAACCCCCGACAAGGTGGTTAACAGCCACCTGCTCTACCGGCTGAGCTACACCTGAACCCGCCGATTTTGATACGGTCAATTTATGTATTCTAACTTCATTTTGATGTCAATAACAATGTCCTTGCAATCAGTACTAATTTTTTTGTACAATACGCTGTATGAAGGGCTTTTGTATGCTGTTTCTGCTGCTTTACTGTTTTGCCGCGTGGTCGCTTGAGTGCAGGCTTGTTTTTAGCGCTGCAAACGGTATTAAGGCCGATATTACCAATAAAACCGGTGAAACAGCAACCGTTACAAAGGTCAAACTTTTTTACACAAAATGTACTAAGGATTCATGTCTTGATCATACTTATACAATAGAACGTGACCTGCCGGCAGTGATAGGGCAGGGCAAAAACCTCTTATACCCCCTGAGTCCCGCACTGGGACTGAAAAAACAGGATAACGCCCTTTGCATGGCGGTTACGGACTAGAACGGTTTCCGGTTTTAATTGATAACAAAGTCGCTGTAGTAAATGCTGATCGCTTTCCCCTTTTTAAGGTTCTGGTTTATTATCGCCTGCAGTTCGCCTTTCAGCCTTTCCTTGCCAAGGGTGCTCCGTATTTCGGTGTATTTAACATTGTTCAGATAGGTTATTAGCCTGTCCTTGATCAGTACCGCCTTTTGGGTAAATTCTTCCTGTGTTTCGTAGCTTTCAAGCTCCACGAATATCCCCATCTGGAACATGCGGGTCCCGGTTTTTGTGCCGGGGTCCGTAAAGCTGCCCATCAGCTTGGGTATTGAGGCATATGCTCCGGGTATTCTCTTGTGGGGGTCTTTTGTCTTTATGGCTTGGATTTCCAGTGAATCTACAATTTCCTCCTGAGAATCCCTTGTACTGTAAATCTTTTTTATAATATCCATCGCGTTGGTTGAGAAGTAGTATACTGCGACAGCACCGAGTACGAAATGCGTCAGAAGCAGGAATTTTGAAAGCCAGCTGATCAGGAATACCCGCAGATAAAAACTCCTGACGCTCCTGAAAAATCCGGCAATGATCTTGCTAATGTCGAATTTTCTTTTTTCTTTTTCTTCCGCGTCTTTGGGCTTTTCCTCTATCTTGTCCCAATCCTGGCCCAGTGATTCCTTCAGCTCCTGTTCCGCTATTTTATCCGCTTCTGTTTCCGTAGCGTCAGAGTCTTCGTTTCCCTCGGGTTTTGGGGCCTTTTTACCCTTATGCATTTTTATAATATCGTCTGCTTCTATTATTATGCCTTCTTCAATCTGCCTGCGGTACGCTTCCGCGGGTCGCGCTATCTGGAGTATTTCGTTGTAGCTTTTGCCGAACGCGTTTCTGAATTCCTGTATGGGATTCAGGAAAAGGCGGCCGTAAAATCCCCTGACCGGCGCCGGCAGTAGAACATTGCTTTTTTTGATTTCTTTTTCAGCCTCTTCAAATGATACTATTCCGCCAAGATCTATGTGGATTTTGTCAAAGTCGATATTATCGATGTCCACTTCTTCGATATTTACCTCAAAGTCCTGAAGGTTGATCTTGCTCAGGTCAAATCCGATTTTTACGCTGTCGGTTTCCAGGGAATCAACGTTCAGTTTGGCAAGGTCTATCGCGCTCAGGTCTATTTTTTCAAAATCCAGCTCAAGGTTTTTTATGGAATCTACTGTTTCGACTTTTTTTACGTCCACATCAAGACCGGAGCGGTCAATCATGTCTATGACCTGCGTGGTATGGTCATCGGATACCGTTGTATCAAGCTTGGCCTGCGTTTCGTCATGCTTGATCTCGACTTTCTGCACCTGGGCGCCGGTTTCGGTTTCCTTGAGCATGGCGTCTTCAAAATTGGCCAGAAAGGAATCGTCGAGACCTTCATCCGTGTCCAGGTTGTCCAGGTCAAAATCAGCGGTTATATCATCAAGGCTTATATCGGGTTCTTCAAAACTGAACTCTTCAAAACCCTCATCCTGATCATTTACTTTTTTTTCTTCGTCTGCCATCTTTACCCCAAGTGCTAGCTATGCGCCTCACGCCAGTTGGCTCCCCCGCCTATATCAACCACCAGCCCAACGTTAAGACGGACCGCGTTTTCCATTTCCGTTTTCATGATCTCTTTTATATTGCCTGCGTCTTTTTCTGACGCTTCTATCAAAAGTTCGTCATGAACATGCAGAATGATTTTTGCCTTGTCCCGGAAATTTTCATAAAGCCTGTGCCAGAGTTTAACCATCGCTATCTTCATTATATCAGAAGCCGTACCCTGAATAGGAGAATTTATTGCGTTTCTTTCGGCAAAAGATCTCTTTATGTGGTTTTTACTTACTATATCCAGTAATTCTCTTTTCCTGCCGAACATGGTCTGAGTATATCCCAGCTTCCTGGCCTTTTCTATCAGGTCTGTCCTGATGCGGGCTATACCCTGGTATCTTTCAAAATAGCGTTTGATTATTTTTGACGCTATATTTTGCGGTATTCCGAGCTCTTTCGCGAGGCCGAAAGGAGTTTTACCGTACAGTATTCCGAAATTCACGGCCTTGGCCTGCCGGCGTTGTTCGGGAGTGACGAGATCAATATTCACCTCGAATATTTCTGAAGCCGTCCTAGCGTGAATGTCCTCGTTGTTTTTAAAGGATTCCATCATAAGCCTGTCGTCGCTTAAATGGGCGAATATCCTGAGTTCAATCTGGGAATAGTCGGCGCTAATCAGTAGCTTTTCCGGCGGAGATATAAAAACCTCGCGTATTTGCGCGCCCGTAGCCGTTCTTACAGGAATATTCTGCAGGTTGGGATCGCTGCTGGAAAGCCTGCCAGTGGATGTAATGTCCAGATGGTAGCGTGTCCTGATCCTGGAGTCCCCGGATTTTGCTTCAGCGAGCAGAGGTTCAATATACGTGCCTTTCAGTTTGGCAAGCTCCCTGTATTCCATTATCAGCCCCGGGAGATCGTGAAGGCCCGCCAGCGTCTCAAGAACATCCTGGCTGGTCGTTGAGTAGCCGGAACTTGTTTTTTTTGTAACGGGCAGGTTCAGCTTTTCAAACAGGACGTACGAAAGCTGCTTGGGCGAATTAATGTTAAACTCGCCTCCGGCGCTTTTATAAATGTCCGCGGTATATTTTTCTATTGAATCCGTAAACTCCTCAAGCAGTTTTTCGAGTTTATGAATGTCGACAAGGCAGCCTGTTTCCTGCATGTCCCTCAGTACCGGAATGCAGGGCAGGTCCACTTCAAAGTATGCCTGCGCAAGGTTGTTTGTTACCAGGTCTTCGACGAGCCTGTTCCTTATGCCGACCATCTTGCCGATATCAAATTTTGAGCCTGTATACAGTATGCTGAGGTCTTCTATGGGATAATCCCTTTTACCGGGCGCAAGTATGTGGGCGGCCAGCTTGGTGTCGAATATCTTATCGTATTTTTTGAGCTTTTTAAATTCGATCCTCTCCAGAAGGTCGTGCCCTATAAGTTCGCCTCCGGATTCCACGGTCAGTTCGTCGATGATATTGAATTCTGAGTTTTCGGGGATCGCCCGTTTTTCTTTTTTGGGATTGAGATCTATGTCCCAGTTTTTAATTTCGGATATAAATTCCAGTTGCAGAAAAAGTTCCTTAAGCTCGTCGTTATTGTGCGCTCCCACGCGGAACCTGTCAATGTCGAATTCCAGGTCCATGTCGTCCTTCAGCGTTACAAGCTTCTTGGAAAGCGCCGCGTTGTCGGAATCGGCAATCAGGGCCTGCCTGTGCCTGGGGTTTTTTACCTTTTCAATATTTTTGTATATATTTTCAACGCTTCCGAATTCCTTTAAAAGCTTCGCGGCACCCTTGGGCCCTATTCCCCTAACTCCGGGTACGTTGTCGCTGGTATCACCCGTGATTGCCAGGTAATCGGTAAAAAGCCCGGGTTCAACGCCGTATTTTTCAACAACGGTCCTGATCCCGTATTTTTTGTCCTGAAGCGTATCAAGCATGGAAACACTGTTGTCTACGAGCTGAAGCAGGTCCTTGTCGCCTGAAACAATGGTGACCCTAAAACCGTTTTTTTCGGCAAGCCTGGTATATGTCGCGATGATATCGTCAGCCTCTACTCCCGGTATTCTTTCGGAAAAGATGCCGATCCCGCTGATCAGCCTGTCTATGTAAGGGATCTGCGTAACCAGGTCTTCCGGGGTCTGCTCCCTGTTGGCCTTGTATTCAGGGTATATTTTCTTTCTGAAATTATCCCCGTGTGCGTCCAGGGCTATTATTACGTATTGCGGCGCGTGGGTTTTAAGCAGGGATTTGATCATTTTCAGAAATCCCCATATCGCGTTCGTCGGAAATCCTTTTGAGTTTGTAAGGTGGGGTATGCCGAAAAAAGCACGGAAAATGTACGAGCTTCCGTCTATTATGAAGATATTTTTATTGTCATTCATCTACACCGTCTGAAGGATCGTCTTCAATATCCCGGGAGTGATTTGAACGGACTACCTGCGTGCCTGCCAGGATATCGCCGAGCCTGTATCCTGATTCGAGGCTGTAAATAAGGTAAGCTTCAAAAATAAGCAGCGGTATGCCGATCAGGAACATCAGTACCCATCCCATCATGGGAATAACCGCGAAAAGGGTGAAAAGTCCGAAAGACAGGTTGCGGAGCAGGGAATCTTTCCATATGATCGGGCTTCCGTCCGTAATCTTGACAACTTTAAGTCCGATCACCTTTTTGCCGGGTGATACGCCGTTATTCATCCCGTCATGAAACAGCATGTACATTATGGCCACTACAGCCGCTATAGGGTACCATACCAGTTGTATTATAAGAGCAATGATCACCATTATGATCAGATCAAGGCCCTTGGCCATATACCTGTCTACAGCGTGAACCTTTTGTGCTTCCTGATTTTTAATTTTTACTGTCATAACAAAAATATTTATATGTCAACTTGGATGGTTTGTCATTCAAAAAGTATTTTGTCCATCAGTTCAATGATGATGTGCCCCAGAAATATCTGGGTCTCCTGTATCCTGGAAGACGTCTGGGCCATGGAAACGTTGAAAATAATATCAGCCATGTTGCGCGCGAGTATGGTACCGCCGTTTCCACCGGTGAAGGCAATCGTTTTCAGGTTCATGTCCCTGGCCTTGACAAGCGCATCCACAACGTTCGGGGAATTTCCGCTTGTTGAAATTCCAACCGCTATATCCCTGTCGTTCGCGAGGGCTTCAATTTGCCTTGTGAATATCTTGTTGAAGTCCATGTCATTTGCGATTGAAGTAATAATGGAGGTGTCCGTGGTAAGGGCTATGGCCGGAAGAGCGGGGCGTTTAACCCTGAGCTTGTTAACGTGTTCGGCCGCGAGATGCTGGGAATCCGCGGCGCTGCCTCCGTTACCGAAATAAATAATTTTTCCGCCCTTTAATGAAACATTAGCCATAAGGCTGGCCGCCTCAACAATTTTATCAATATTTTCGCTTACAAATTCGCTTTTTGAATTGAGCGATATATGCAGTTCATTTTTTATGTACTGTTTATATAAATCGATATTGTCGAATTTTGGCATTAAAAACCCCGAAATTTTAAGCAGTTAAGTCCTTTTTAATAAAAAAAACGAAAAAATGCAATTTTTTCCTAAAGTTTTTTTTCCAGATGCCGATCATAGTTTTACATCGAAAGCGGCTACATGGGATCAGAAAAGGGTATTAAAGGGAGGTGAGAATCTGCTTTTACTGCCTGTCTTGCCAAACCGTGCCTGCCTTAAAATAGTACGGGCCTAGCAGGTGTCCCGCAAACCTACGTATTTGTTAGGACGACTTCTCCTGAAGACACATGGACGTAGTAGTACGTTTGTAGAAAAGGAGGAGAAAAAAATGGGCTTAAGAATCAACACAAACACAGCGTCGATTAACGCGCAAAACAATCTACGCAAGACAAAGCTGGAACTGGATTCGGCACTGGAAAAACTGTCGTCCGGTTACAGGGTCAACAAGGCTGCTGACGATGCAGCGGGTCTTGCCATCAGTTCCAAAATGGAAGCCGAGATCAGAGGCAGTCAGCAGGCAACCAGAAATGCTAACGACGGTGTCAGCATGATACAGGTTGCGGAAGGTGCTTTCAACGAAGTAACAAACATTCTGATCAGGCTCAGGGAACTTGGTGTGCAGGCTTCTTCCGACACTATCGGTGATACGGAAAGGGGCTTTATTAACATCGAACTTAACCAGTTGAAAGAAGAGATCCAGAGAATTTCACAGGTGACAAGATTCAATGATACCAAGCTCTTGAGTGGTGAAGCCGGAGTTAAGGAAATACAGGTTGGAATTAGCGACGATATCTTTGAGGACAGATTGACTCTGGATATGAGCCAGAATAACGCTACTCTCGGGAATCTGGGCATCGAGGGTATAAGTTATGAAGAAAAAGGCGGGGCTCAGGAAGCCATGGGTCT
>JAFGOL010000115.1 GCA_016926495.1 Oligoflexia bacterium | reverse complement strand
ACACCCTATCACACAAATTTGAAGTTGTGGCAAGCGGCTTCTCATGATAATGCTTTTTTAATGACGGGGCGTAACTTTAATAAATTACTGTTTTTTCTTATTGACGGTGTTCCGTATGACGTTTTCAATGCTCTCCTGGAATCCGGAGAACTTCCCAATATAAAAAAACACGTAATAGACAGGGGAAGCTTAAGAAAGGCCGTATCCGTTTTCCCGTCAACAACAGGTCCCGCTTTTATACCTTTTTTCACCGGGCTTTTTCCGGGCACCGCCAATGTTCCGGGCATCAGGTGGCTTTCCAAAAAGAATTATCTGAAACCGCACAGGTTCAGAAGTCCCGGAATATGCAGTTACATGGGGCTTGACGGAGTAAACTTCAACAGGGACATTATGGAAACCAAAACACTTTTTAACTACTTTAAAAACCCGGCCAACGTATACAACCTGTTGACCAAGGGCTGTCCGCGCAAATGCGATCTTACTTCACACGTTAAAAGCCTTCATTATCTTTACGCGTTTATAAGCAGGGACTTTTCCTTTCTGGACAGGCACGCGACAAAATATACCGTGAACGCGGTAAGGAACGGACATGACTGCGTGGTATGCCTTTATCCGGGCATAGACGAGCACGCACATCTGAGCCATATTACGTCAACCAGGGTAATAAACGAATACAGGAAGGTGGATCGGGGCATAGGTTTTATATGTGACGAACTGATACGAAACAAAACTTACGATCAAACCTTGATCGTAATCAGCAGCGACCACGGCCTTACAAACACGCACACGCATATAGACATTGCCAGGCATCTAGACGACAACGGGTTCTACTGTCTGCACTTCCCCAAGATATGGAGAAGCAGCGCAAAAACCGCGAGCATGGTTTCAGGAAACGGCATGCTTAATCTCTATTTACGCCTGGGTAAAAGGGAATGGGGACCCAGGGCGTTATCGGATGAAATCGAAAAATCCGGACTCTTTGACCTGCTGCTGGACATTAAGGGAATAGATATCGTTGCCTGCGTTGACGGACAAAATAATATCCTGGTAAGAAATCCAAAAGGCACGGGAAAAATATCCATGAAAGACAACAGAATATCCTACACATTCTCAGGCTCCGATCCCATGGGTTACAACAAAACTTTTAATGACATGGACCCGGACAGGGAGCTTAAGGAAACATACAACACTGAACATCCTGACGGACTTTTGCAGCTTATGCAGATCTTCCGTTCCGAGAGGGCCGGCGATCTGGTAATAAGCGCCAGACCCGGATATGATCTCAGGGCCAGGTTTGAACTGCACGAACATCATGCCACGCACGGAGCAATAAACGCTGGCCAGATGTTTGTACCCTTCGCGATGAATGCCGGTATCAATACGGAATATGTAAGAACAGTCGATATTTTTCCAAGCATACTTGAATTTTTCGGACATGAATTTGGTAATGGACTTGACGGCAAGTCAGTGCTAAATAAAAGCGCATGAATATTCGCTATCCCGTGGTTGCCGGACATTTTTACCCCCTTAACGCCCAGCAGCTTAAGGCAAGTCTGGACAAATATGTAATACCGTCCGAAAAAAAATATTCCGATGTACTGGGTATTATGGTACCTCACGCGGGGTACATCTACTCAGGTAAAACGGCGGGCATGGTCTACGGCTCCATAAACGCTCCGGATACGGCGATCATTCTGAGTCCCAACCACACAGGACTGGGAGCTCCCATATCGCTGCATCCCGCGGAAAAATGGGCAACCCCCATGGGGACTGTAGACGTTGATTCCACTTTCCTGAAAGAGTTTTCGGAACTGCTTCCTGTATCAAGGTTTGACGAGGCGTCCCAGAACCGTGAGCACGCCCTGGAAGTTCATATACCGTTTTTGCAATACCTTAATCCTGATATTAAAATAGTCCCTGTTACACTGGGGCACCTCCCTCTTGACATCGTCAAAAAAGCCGGGAGTTGCCTTGCAAAAATAATTTCTGACCGGATGAAAAAAGGCATGCCAAGACCCTTAATCGTCGCGTCATCAGACATGACGCATTTTGAAAGCTCCGAAAAAGCGGAAGCCAAGGACAGGCAGGCCCTGTCCCAGGTATCAAAACTGGACGCAAAAGGACTTATTGACACTGTTACGGAAAACGATATTTCAATGTGCGGTGTTTTCCCGGTTGCTGTGATGCTTGAAGCCATAAAATCCCTTAACGGGGAAATCGGGACGGAACTTGTTGATTATTCGAACTCGGGAGAAATCACCGGCGACACAAGGGAGGTAGTCGCTTACGCGGGAATGGTTTTTTTCAGAAAATCAGGAAAGGACCGTGTATGAAAAATCATTTAAAAGGTATCGTAAGGTTCTGGAACAGGCGGCCCTTAAGCCAGAAAATCTTCTTAAGATTTATGGCCGGAATAAGTCTGGTTTCCGTGGCGATACTTATATTTTTTCCCGAATACTCAAAGATAGTATATCTTACTTTTCTTTCAATACCCACCAACTCGTTTATACCCATTCCGCATGAGCCCCTTATACTCTATTATGCGAAAATAATGCACCCCGTTCCCATAGCGTTTTACGGTTCACTCGGGGCCGCGATATCGGCCTTCATCGATTATTACATCGTGGCCAAGGCATTCAACCATAAAAAAATCGCTCCGTTAAAGGAAAAAAACGCGTTCAAAAAAGGCGTAAAATATTTTAAAAAAATGCCTTTTATCACTGTGCTGCTTTTTTCCACGGGTATAATTCCCGTATTTTATCCCATAAGAATACTGGTGCCTGTTTCAGGATACTCCATGGCAAGGTACCTGTTCGGTATCTTTCTGGGCCGGGCCATAAGATTCACCGCCCTTGCCCTGTTCGGCTATATGCTGCAGCTTCCCACATGGGTAATAGTAATTATCGGCGTAATAATGCTTCTGCTGACAGTATGGGTACCCATGGAAAACTTTATTAAACGAAAATTCTGCCACAGTAAAAACGGAGAGGAAAACGATGATGTTGAAAGAGAAACATTTCAGGTATCTGCTTGATTTTATATTCAGGCACCACGTTAAAATAATCATTGCAGCCGTTCTTTTGTCCGTTTTGAGCATGTTTATCGCTTCAAGGATACAGTTTAAAACCAGCTTCGTGGACCTCCTTCCCGAAGACACACCCTCTGCCAGGGACCTTAATTCAGTCACTGAAAAGGCCGGCGGCGTGGGTTTTCTGCTCATCCCCCTTGAAACGAAAAAGATCACAAAAAAGACAAAGGAATTCGCCCGCAAGCTGTCAGACGAGCTTCTGAAGCTAAAGGAAATCCGTTATGTCATACTGAACAAAAACAAGGATTTTCTTGAGCCGCGGTTTTTGTACTATCTTGACACCGAAGACGTAATAAAGATCCACGACAGGATAGCAACCAAGCTCAAAGTGGAAAGAAAAAAGGTAAACCCCTTTTACATTGATCTCCTGGGCGAAGACGTGCCCCTGGATTTCAGCGATATAGAGGACAAGTACAAAAAGAACAGGAACGAGGCCGCTTCCACAGACGTGGAAAGCGACTACTACGTCAATAAAAAAGGGACGATACTCGCGTTGAGGGCCAAACCCACAAAGCCGAGTTCTGACATGAAGTATTCAACGGATCTTATAAACAAGGTTGAAAAGCTGATAAACGATCTTGACCCTAAAAGCTACGACCCCGATCTTGAAGTTTCGGTAATAGGCAGGTACAAAACATTTGTAGAGGAAAACCAGATACTGATGCAGGACCTGACAAGGTCGTCCATCATCTTTATAATTCTTTCCTTTATCCTGATTACAGCGGCGACCAGAAAACTCCGTTCGGTTTTTCTGATTGTAACGCCGCTGCTTTTGGCAATAAGCTACACGGCCGCCTTCGCGACAATCGCAATAGGTCATGTCAACCTGATTACAGCGTTCCTGGCGGCAGTTTTGGCGGGTTTGGGCATTGACTTCGGAATACATCTGTTTATGAGATATAATTTTGAGCGGGAAAAAGGGACGGACCTGAGGGAAAGCATATATGCCATCCTGACTTCAACCGGAAAGGCTACATTCACCGCGGGAATGACTACCTCGGCTACCTTTTTTACGCTTACCATCATGGACTTCAGGGGATTCAGCGAGTTCGGACTGATAGCGGGCGCCGGTATACTTATCTGCCTGTTCTCAATCTATTTTGTACTTCCGTCTCTTGCCATACTTCTTGAAAGGTTCAGCCCTGTCAAACAAAAAAAACCAAAAGAAAATTCCGTTACAGCCGGCAAGGCGCAGAAATTTCCTTTCCCCGTAGCCACCGTCGCAGTGTGGGTAATAGCGGTAATCGCTTCACTCATAATGCTGCCCCACATCAATTTTGAAGGAGATTTCAGAAAACTGAAAGCCAAGGGCAGGCTGTTCGACAAGCAGGACCAGATTGAAGAGGAAGTTTTCGGGGCCGCAATATCGCCATCGCTGATAGTAACGGAAAAAATGGAAAATTTACCTAAAATCGAAAAGATCATAAAGGATGTTAAGGCGGAGAACGAAAAAAAATCCAAATCATACATAGATCAGCTTTTCCACGTCCTGAATATCGTTCCCGAGGACCAGAAAACCAAGTACCCGTACATAAGGGAACTCAACAGCATGGCCCATGACAGGGTGCTAAACCTTCTGGAAGGCAAAGAAAAAAAAGACATAGACAGGCTTAAAAGGATCAGTTCCTCAAAACCGTTTACGCTCAGGGACATACCGGATGACATCGTATCAAAGCTCAGGCTTCCCGACCCGTACAACGGCTGGTTCATAATGATGTATCCCAAAATAATGGACAATGAAAACCTGTGGGAAGTTGACCAGGCTATTGCTTTTTCCGAAGAAACGGACCAGATCATAAAAAAGGCAGCCGATGAAGGCATTAAATTCGAGCTTGTCGCGGAAACACTTATTTACGCCGACATAATGAAGCTTATAATATCGGAAGGACCTTACGCCGTCCTGTTCGCCCTGATCGCCGTGCTCCTGCTTTTATACATTGATTTCAGAAAGATCAGGGCCGTGGTAATTACAACCATCCCGCTGGTTACCGGTATCCTGGTAATGTTCGGAATAATGTATGTAGTTAAACTTGATCTGACATTCATGAACGCGATAATATTCCCGACCCTGCTGGGAATAGGGATTGACAGCACCGTACATCTCTATCACAGGTATCTTGAGGAAGGAAAAGGTTCCATAATGAATGTGCTGAAAGAAGTCGGTTACGCGATAGGACTCTCCGCAGCGACAACCTTAATAGGGTTCGGCTCCCTTGCTACGGCGCAAAACTACGGGCTAAAAGGCATAGGCTGGCTTGCCATTATAGGGATTTCCTGTGCGTTTGTTTCAGCCATAACGGTTATGCCCGCGATAATACAGTTACTGGAAAACAGAAAAAAATAGATTATGGTTATATTGATCGTAATAAAAGACCTGATGCTGCATGAGCTTGATGAATTAATCGAGGCCGGCAAACTGCAGTCTGTTTCCGAATGCATGACAATACACAATCCTCTGGGCACCCCTCCACTTGTTTACCCGTACTCAATTTTTCCCATGCTGACAGGCTCGTATCCTGCCACATTCTCCTTTGAAATGAAAAATACAACCTCAATATTCAACCTGTATCCGTCTTCCCCGGACATCAGGGCGGAATTCTACAGCAAGCTTGAAAGCGTTCTGAGCCTTGATCCCATAAGAATGGACAAAAAAACATGGGCCGCGGCCGTCAGCCACATTGAGGCCAACAAGGCAAGGTTTATATGTATAACGCTGGAATCCCTTCACCATTACAACATACATGCTACAAGACGGGTAAAAGAGATGGTGGCAACATTTTATTTTTTCATAGATCATATTGTACACACCCTTAATAACCTCGTCCCGAACATCAAGCCACTGATAATAATTACGGGGTCCGGAAAGATCATCAGGAACAAGCTGAAAATGAGCATGTACCATCTTGACAATTCAAAGAGCAATTCTCCGATCCCGGGTCTGCTCCTGGTAAATTCCGCCGAAGACAAAATTATAGACACCCGGAACCCGGCACAATTTTTTTCACAGGGCGCGGACATGATGGCAGTAAGGAAGGGCAGCCTCTGGAATATATATTTTCCTGAAGGCAGTGTCACCGTAAATACCGTAAACAACATCATGGAAATAGAACATCACGGTTCCCACCCGCTTTTTTCGCTTCCGCCCAGAATAACGCCGAGGGAGATATACCAGTTTACAAGGTTCACCGAATATCCTGAATTGCCGAGGCATATTTACGATATCTTTTCAAGTTACCCGTCTTACGACGTTATAATTTCAAACGGCGTATTCCACGCCACCAACCTGGAAATTCCTGTACTGGTAAACAAGAACAGGGAAAACATACAGAAAACGGCTGATATATTCGATCTTATTAAAAAAGAACTGCAAGATACAATATCGCAAACAGGTTAGCTATAGCGGCTGCTACCCTGTAAGCCATGCTTTTTCTGACCAGTGCCATAACGGAAATATAAACCGGCATAATTACAAAAAGTATGGACGTAAACACAAGCCTCACGCCCCTCATGAGGCTGTCCGTAATAACAAAATCAGAGTCGTACCCCGAAATAGTGTAATTGGACACACCGCCCGTACCCGCCAGGTAAACAACGACTGCTACAAAAAACAGCGTCGGTATACCCATAACCAGCAGCATCTTCTTGATAAGGCCGCGGTTGATCCACAACATGTCTATTTTACCGGCTATCCAGGCGCGCATTGTTAAATCCTCCGGTCGGTTTTCGTGCTTTTATTATAAAACAAATCAGCTTTATTTCAAAACATTTGATGCGCCTCATACAAAGGCAAAACGTAACTATCTAAAATTCAAAGCCTTTTTGGGCTTTGCCACCCTCTTGATAAATATGCTTGATTTCCTCTACACTGCTGACAGTATCGGCAATCTCAATAAAGGCGGCGGGCATTTCCCTGCCTGTTAGCACAAAATTCTTATGCGGAAACTCCCTTATCAGGTCAATAACCCGTGACTCGCTTATCCAGCCCCATTTTACAGGGTACGAAACCTCGTCCAGTACAATAAGATCATAGGGCAGCAGGTCCTTTTTTATAAAATCAAGCCCGTTGATCGCGGCCTGAATATCCTCGTCCTCGTAAACAAAGTCCTTTTTGGCTGAATATCCCAGGGGAATAACGGGTATGCCCGTATTACGGAAAAAAATGTGCTCGCCATATTCAGCGTCTGCGGGTTTTAAAAACTGGTATATCACTGCTTTAAGGCCCTGGCCGTACGCGCGGATTGCGACCCCCAACGCGGAGGTTGTTTTACCCTTGCCCCTGCCTGTTATAACTATGATACGGCGCATGATTCAAGCATCTCCAGGGCGTCTCCAAGCTCCCTGCGCAGTTTGGCAAGCTCATCGTGTTTGTTCCTGTCATTCTCAATGATCTCGGGCCTTGCCTTTTCCAGGAAATTCGGGTTTTTCAGCTTGCCTGCCAGCATGTCAAGATCCCTGTTTACGGATTCAAGCTTTTTGCCCAGCCTGGTTTTTTCCTTTTCTATGTCGATTATATCCCGGGCCGGAATAACAAGTTCCAAATCCGGGAGCACTGAGCGTATATTGCCCTTTCTTTCAACAGCGCCGGATTTTGAAGCATCACGAATATCCAGTTTTTTCAAACCTGCAAGCTTTACTATCTGCCCGGATAACATTTCCAGCATGGCGCCGTGCTTTTCGCTTATCGCGATAACATCAACCTTCGAGGTGATGCCGTACATTGATTTTATATTACGGATGCTGCTTATCATATCCCTGACAAGGCTGATATCGCCTTCAAGGGTTTTATCAACGGCTTCCTTATCAGGCACCGGATAGGAGGCTGTCATAATGGATTCGTTGTCCTTCAACGGATTAAGCCCGTACAGTTCTTCGGTGATAAAAGGAATAACCGGATGCAGGAGTTTTAATATTTCCCTGTGAATATACGCAAGCGTATATTTTGTTTCCTGTCCGTATTCTTCGCTGGCAAGCATGGGCTTGGAAAACTCTATATACCAGTCGCAAAACTCGTGCCAGAAAAACCTGTATAATATTTCAGTGATATCGCTGAGCTGGTACTGCTGAAATTTTGCCTCAACTTCGGCGGCAACCGAATTAAGACGGGATACTATCCACTTATTAATGCAGTGCACGGCGTCTTTTAAATCGAACCCGGTGTCAAGCCCGTCAAGGCTCATAAAGGTAAACCTGCTTGCCTGCCATATCTTGTTCATGAAATTCCCGTATCCCGTTATCTCGCTTTCGGAAAGCTTTATGTCCCTTGCATGCCCGGCGTGCGACGCCAGGGTAAACCTCAGGGAGTCCGCACCCTTTTCCTTTATGGTCTCCAGAGGATCTATTACATTACCCCTGGTTTTGCTCATCTTCTGCCCTTTTTCATCCCTGACCATTGCATGGTAAAGTACATGCCTGAAAGGCACATCGCCCATGAACTCTATGCCGAACATTATCATCCTTGCGACCCAGAAGAATATTATGTCAAAGCCGGTTTCCATAAGCTGGTTGGGATAGAATGTTTTTAACGCGTCTGTTTTTTCAGGCCAGCCGAAAGCGGCAAAAGGCCACAGGGCCGCGCTGAACCATGTATCCATAACATCGCTGTCCTGAAAATATTCACCCTTGCCGCATTTGCATTTAGCCGACGGTTTTACAGAGGATATTTTGTAGCCGTCACAGGAATCACAGTACCACACCGGAAGCCTGTGACCCCACCATAATTGCCTTGAAACACACCAGTCCCTGATATTTTCCAGCCAGTTATAGTAAGTCTGTTCCCACCAGCCCCGGGGATAAAATTCAATATCCCCTTTTTTTACCGCTTCTGTTGCCTTTGCCGCCATTCCGTCCATTTTTACAAACCACTGCCTGCTGGTTAACGGCTCTATAACGGTACCGCAGCGGCTGCACTTTGAAATTGTAAGCTGGTAATCCTCGATTTTTTCAAGGGCACCGCTGTCCTTAAGCTTTTCAATTATTAACGTCCTAGCGTCGCTGACTTTCAGTCCGCCGAAAATCCCGGCGTTTTCATTCATTACACCGTCTTTATTTATTACGGTGACTGTTTCCAGTCCGTGCCTGTTCCCTATTTCATAGTCGTTAAAGTCATGTCCGGGAGTAATCTTGAGGCAGCCGGTGCCAAACTCCATGTCAACGTAGTCATCGGCAATTACCGGGACCTTTCTTTCTACAAAAGGTATTATCACGTTTTTTTCCTTCAACCTGCGAAACCTTTTGTCAGCCGGATTAACGGCTACGGCCGTATCGCCGAGCAGTGTTTCCGGCCTCGTAGTGGCAACCACGACATGGTCTGAAGCGCTTCCTTCGGCGGAATATTTTATGTAGTACAGCTTGCCGTCTTCGGGTTCCTGGCTGACTTCAAGATCGCTCAATGCCGTGCCGCACCTTGTGCACCAGGAAATCAGTTTTTTCCCCCTGTAAAGCAACCCCTTATCGTGCAGCGAGCAAAAAACCCTGTTAACCGCCTCGTTGAATTTTTCATCCAGTGAAAACCTTTCCCTTTCCCAGTCCAGTGAAACGCCGAGGGTTTTCATCTGGTCGATAATAATATCATGGTGCCTGTCGGCTGTTTCCCATACCTTTTCAAGAAATTTTTCCCTGCCCAAATCGTGCCTGCTGACGCCTTTTTTCGCAAGCTCCCTTTCAACCACCATCTGGGTCGCGATGCCTGCGTGATCAGTGCCAGGAAACCATACGGTATTAAAACCCTGCATCCTTTTCGTCCTGACTATAATGTCCTGTATCGTGCAGGTAAGGGCATGGCCCATGTGGAGGGCGCCGGTTACATTAGGGGGAGGAAGTACTATGGCAAACGGGGGTTTCTCCGATTTATCCTCGCTCCTGAAATAACCTTTTTCTTCCCATTTTTTATAAATACCGGACTCGAATTCGCTCGGTGTATATTTAAGGTCCACTATGCCTCCTTTGTTATGCTGACGGTACCCAGTTTTTCCCTTCCCGTTTTATCATATACCGGAAGTACGGAAAACATTATTTCTTTCATAGGAGAAGTACCGGACATCTTGTACCTGCCGGTAAAGCTGGCAGGGGGGGTCAGCAGGGCTTCCTTCCATCCCTTTATAAGGCCGACAAAGGCAAGTTCGGATATATCCTGCTCAAGAATAGCGCCCCTGTGAACTCTCCAGTAGGTCTCGAACGCGGAATTTACATAGCTAACCTTGTTGAGGTTGTCGGTAACCATTATTCCAACGTCAAGGGAATTAAGTATGGCATTGGCGTACGATGTGAGTATACGGTGCCTCGAATTTTCGTTTTCAGCCTTTTCGGCGTAATCATAGATCCTCTGTTTTTCGCCGTGAATTATATAGGCAAGCCTGCTGAGTACCGACGCAAGCTCAAAAAATTCGCTTTCGGTTTCCGCAACAAGGGGTATCCTGCCGCTCACGACATCCGGATCAAAATCGGAATACTCCATGTTCCTTACGGCTTCCGTTGTCTTGCCCAGATTAGCGGACAGTGCTCCCGCTTTTAAATAAATCATTAAAGCAAAAACCGGCAGGGCAAGCAGGATTAAAATTATGATGATCCTGATAAAGCCCAGGGTGCTGAAAAGAGATCCGGTTTCATCCTTCCTTGCCGCAAACAGAGGCTTTTCAATATCTGCGATAACCCTTAAAAGCTCAGCCTCACCGCTTTTTGGCAGGTTACGGTTGTAATCGTCAAAAGCCTGTGCAAGCACCGTAATTTCCTGAATACCCGCAGCGAGGCTTTTCCTTAACGGGTTATTCACTATATCGCTGTATTTTAAGGGCCGGCCTGTTGCTATGAGCCTGTTAATATCGTATTTATAAAGCTCGAATCCCTTTTTAAAAGCCTCCACCCTGGCCGCAAGCTTTATATTGTCACGGTCCGTATACACCTGCGCGGGACCGTCTACGATACTGTTTATTGTAAAAATGGCAACCAGTCCGGATACAAGGGTAAAAGCATAACTTAATAACAACAGGTAAAGTATCCTGCCCTTAAACGAACGTATTTTCAGCATAACGATAATATATTAATATGCATACTGTATGTAAAGCCAGTATTAAAAACAGGTTGTGCGGGCGGCTCATATATGTTAAATAAAAGTCCTTTTTTAATACGAAACATCGGGGAGTAGCGCAGCCTGGTTTAGCGCATCTGCCTTGGGAGCAGAGGGTCGCAGGTTCGAATCCTGTCTCCCCGACCAGTTT
>JAFGOL010000114.1 GCA_016926495.1 Oligoflexia bacterium | reverse complement strand
TTTTATTTCAACACACGGAGCAAGAAAAGGTCTTGCGGACACCGCCCTTAAAACGGCTAACGCCGGTTACCTTACAAGAAGGCTTGTCGACGTAGCGCAGGATTGTATTGTCACTGAAATAGATTGCGGTACCATGGGCGGCGTTGAGGTTACAGCCCTTGTGGAAGGCGGAGAGGTTATACAAAAGCTCAGCGAAAGGGTGCTCGGAAGGACCGTGCTCGAAGACGTTTACGATCCTTATTCCGGGTCGCTGCTTGTCGGAGCCGGAACTATTATCGACGAAGAAGCGGTGGAAAGAATAGATTCCGCGGGCGTTGAAAAAATACTGATAAGGTCCGTTCTTACATGCAGGTCAAAACGCGGCGTATGCGCGGCGTGCTACGGCCGTGACCTTGCGCTCGGACACAGGGTTAACATAGGCGAGGCTGTCGGTATTATAGCCGCGCAGTCAATCGGTGAACCCGGAACGCAGCTTACAATGAGGACCTTCCACGTGGGAGGAACCGCCGTAAGGCGCGCGGAGCAGAGCAAGATCGAACCCAGGATAAACGGTAAGATCAAATACATTCGTTTAAAGGTTGTTAAAAACAAGGACGGTAATTATACCGTCATGAACAGGAACGGTGAAATCGCCATTCTTGATAATTCGGGACGTGAAAGGGAAAGGCATCCGGTTGTATACGGTTCAACCGTATTCTTCGATGACGGGGCGCAGGTGGAGGCCAATACCCTGGTGGTTGAATGGGATCCCTATTCACTGCCTATCGTGGCCGAAATGAACGCTTACGTAAAATACCAGGACCTGATTGAAGGCGTCAGCGTTGCCGAACAGCTTGATGAAATTTCCGGTCTTTCCAGAAAGGTCGTTATCGAGTCAAAGGATATTTCGCCCAGGATTACGCTGGTAGACGAAGAAGGAAACAACATTACCACGGGAGTAAGCTCGCAGCCCATTACGTACATAGTGCCGGTCGGATCGACCATAGTTGTCAACGACGGCGACAAGATATTCGCGGGTGACGTTATTGTAAGGATCCCGAGGGAAACAACAAAAACAAAGGACATCACCGGAGGTCTTCCAAGGGTCGCCGAGCTTTTCGAGGCCAGGAAGCCAAAGGAGGCAGCGGTTATAAGTGAAATAGACGGTGTGTTGTCTTTTGCCGCTGATGTTAAGGGCGGAAAAAGAAAGGTTGTTATTACTCCCGAGGTCGGTGAAGCCAGGGAATACATTATTCCCAAGGGCAAGCACGTTACGGTCCAGGACAAGGAATTCATCAGGGCGGGAGAAGCCCTCATGGACGGCGCCATAAATCCGCACGACGTTCTCAGGATCAAGGGAGAAAGAGCCGTTGCCAGGTACCTTGTAAACGAAATCCAGGAAGTTTACAGGCTGCAGGGCGTAAAGGTAAACGACAAGCACATTGAAGTTATTGTCAGGCAGATGCTTAACAAGCTGAGGGTAACCGAGACCGGCGATACAAATCTCCTGGTCGGTGAACAGGTGGAAAAATATATATTTATGGAAGAAAACGAGAGGGTCGTCAGGGAAGGCGGAACTCCGGCGGTAGCGGAATCCCTTCTTCTGGGAATTACAAAGGCGTCGCTTACTTCCGACAGCTTCCTTTCGGCGGCTTCCTTCCAGGAAACAACCAAGGTATTGACCGATGCGGCTATTTCCGGAAAGGTTGATTACCTGAAAGGATTAAAGGAAAACGTTCTTCTTGGCAGACTGATACCCGCGGGTACCGGATTGCATTCGTACCGTGTCGCGGGCTTTACGGTTAACAGCCAGGAGGATGCCATTTACGAGGCTGAGTCCGATATGGGTTTTGACGCGGAGGACAGGTTGTCTTTTTAGCGTACCAAGAGAGGGCTTGACATAGAGTGTAAAATAAACTAATAGTCCATGAAATTACAAAAAAAGATGGAGTAAAAGAGAGGAAAAATGCCTACAATCAACCAGTTGGTAAGAAAAGAACGAGAGATACAGAAGACAAGGACAAAATCACCCGCGTTGACGACTTGTCCGCAGAGAAGGGGTGTATGTATAAGGGTATATACAACGACGCCCAAAAAGCCTAATTCCGCCCTGAGAAAGGTAGCGAGGGTAAGGCTTACAAACGGTTACGAAGTCACGGCTTACATACCGGGTGAAGGTCATAATCTCCAGGAGCACTCGGTTGTTCTTATAAGAGGCGGCAGGGTAAAGGATTTGCCGGGAGTCAGGTACCATATTGTCAGGGGTGCGCTTGACACCGCCGGCGTTTCCAACAGGAAGCAGGCCAGATCAAAATACGGCGCCAAAAGAGCTTAACGTATAAGGGGAATGTTTTATTATGAGTAGAAAAAAATCAGCTCAAAAAAGGGAAGTGCTTAGGGATCCCAAATATAACGAGATCGTACTTACAAAGCTTGTCAGCAAGATCATGTTCGGCGGCAAAAAAAGCACGGCGGAAGGTATTGTGTACGGAGCGCTTGACCTGATCAAGGAAAAAACCGGCGAAGATCCCATCAAGTATTTCCACAAGGCCCTGAATAATATCAAGCCGCAGGTTGAGGTTAAATCAAGAAGGGTCGGCGGTGCTACATACCAGGTACCGGTCGAAGTGCGTCCCGAGAGGCAGGAATCTCTTGCGCTCAGATGGCTTACGGCCTATGCGCGCGATAGAAAAAGCGAAAAACGCATGGTTGAAAAAATAGCCGCTGAACTTATTGACGCCTACAACAACAGGGGCGGATCTTTTAAGAAAAAGGATGATACTCATCGCATGGCTGAAGCCAACAGGGCTTTTGCGCACTACCGATGGTAGATCATGTCAGACCTTCCGTTACATCAATACCGCAACATCGGTATTATGGCGCATATTGACGCCGGAAAAACGACTTTAACGGAACGCATTCTTTATTACACGGGTATAAATTATAAAATAGGTGAAGTTGACGAGGGTACCGCCACCATGGACTGGATGGTACAGGAGCAGGAAAGGGGTATTACCATAACCGCCGCGGCCACAACCTGTTACTGGAAGGACAGCAGGATCAATATCATAGATACCCCGGGCCATGTTGATTTTACCATTGAAGTTGAAAGATCGCTCAGGGTGCTTGACGGCGCAGTCGCCGTCTTTTGCGGCGTGGGCGGCGTGGAACCCCAGTCCGAGACCGTGTGGAAGCAGGCGGATAAGTACGACGTGCCCCGCATAGCCTTTATAAACAAGCTGGACCGCATGGGCGCCGACATGTTCAGGGCCGTAAATAGCATGAAGACCAAACTGCATGTCAAACCGCTTGTAGTGCAGCTCCCCATAGGCTCTTATGATAATTTTCAGGGTGTTGTTGATCTTATCAAAATGAAAGCCATAAGATGGATGGACGAAACACTCGGATCGGATTTTTATTATGACGATATTCCCCCGGGAATGCTTGATCAGGTCGAAAAGTACCGTAACGACATGCTTGAAAGCCTGAGTGAATGTTACGACGATATCTGCTATAAATTCCTTGAAGGCCACGAGATAGAGGAAGACCTAGTATGGGAAGCAATGCGCCACGGCACGCTGCAGCGTAGTTTCGTTCCTGTTTTTTGCGGCAGCGCGCTCAAAAATAAAGGAGTCCAGCCGCTTCTTGATGCTATTATAAAGCTTTTGCCGTCTCCCCTGGACCGGGGTGAGATCGTGGGTCACTCCGTTAAGGACGAAACCCGGAACGTGGTGTTAAAACCGCTACCGGACGAACACTTGTCGGCGCTGTGCTTCAAGATCGCTACTGACCCTTACGCGGGACAGCTTTCCTTTTTGAGGATTTATTCGGGCTCCGTGGAAATAGGGCAGTCGGTTTATAACTCCGTCAGGGAGAAGCGGGAAAGGATATCCAAGATACTCCTGATGCATTCAAACAAGAGGGAAGAGAAAAAATCGGCCCATGCCGGCGAGATAGTCGCTGTTGTTGGCCTCAGGTTAACAGCGACGGGTGATACCCTGTGCAGCGACAAACATCCCCTGCTGCTGGAAAAGATAGATTTTCCCGAGCCTGTAATATTCGTGGCCATTGAGCCTAAAACAAAGGCCGACGAGGAAAAGCTTAACGACAGTATCGCGAAGCTCATGATGGAAGACCCCACTTTCAGAATGTCCAAAAATACCGAGACCGGCCAGCAGATCATATCCGGAATGGGTGAACTTCACCTGGAGATCATCGTAGACAGGCTGCTCAGGGAATTCAGGGTCTCGGCAAAAGTGGGAAAACCGCAGGTCGCGTACCGTGAAATGATCAGCAGAAAATCCCCGGGCACAGGCCATTTTAACAGGGATATAGCGGGTAAAAAGCACGCGGCCTGTATTACCCTGGAATTAATCCCGGGTTCCGGCGCTCACGGCGAGGTATGCGCGTTTGACCTGCCGAAGGAACAGGCAGTGTCCGCGGAGATCAGAAGAATAATAAGCAGGACCGTCAGGGATTCGCTTACATGCGGCAGTCTTGCCGGTTATCCTGTCTACAATGTGTCTGCCGTGATCAAAAAGGCGGAGTTTAATGACCAGGAAGGAACGGAGATGGCCTTTTCTGCGGCTACTTCGCTTGCTTTCAGGGACGCCTATCTTAAGGGTTCTCCCGTGCTGCTTGAACCCATAATGAAGGTTGAAATTGTAATACCCGAAGAGTACCTGGGAGATATTATAGCTGACGTATCCTCAAGAAGGGGGAAAATAACGGAAATGGGGGTCAAAAGCGGCAATTTCAGGTTTGTTGACGCAATAGTACCCCTAGCCTGTATGTTTGGATATTCAACGGGATTGAGGTCCCTTACCCAGGGAAGGGGTAATTATACCATGCAGTTTTCCGAATATAAGGCTGTCCCGGAAGTCCTTTCAAGGGAAATTGTTAATTCTTTTAATTATTTTTAATTTTATTTAACTAAT
>JAFGOL010000018.1 GCA_016926495.1 Oligoflexia bacterium | reverse complement strand
TTATTTGACGCATAATCTATTTGTTTCAGTAAACCTGGTATCCTGTGCAGTATGCTGTTTAATATAAAATCATGATACTCATCAAAGGCTTCTGAGGCAAAATATTGATTAAGGATTTTATTATTAAGGTTAGCTAATGCATTTTTTAATTCCAGTTTTCTGCGGCTGGAAATGTTCCGTCCGTAAACCGCCTCATCGGAAATTTCAATTTCTATATCGTCAATATTCTGCATTAAATTGCACAGTTTATCGCTTGTAATATATTGATTGATAAAGTCTTCAATGGATGTGCATTTATGGTACTCTACAAACCGTTTACCGTTATCATATTTGTCCAAGAGTTTTTTCAGCTGAATGACTTCATACTTGGCACTGGTATCAATACTGGTTTTTTGTACCGCTATTTCGTCAGATAAATAAATCGCGGAGTGAATAAAAGCCAATTGATTATTGTTTACAGGCTCCATGATTACAATGATATCACCGGATTTCCTGTTAGCTGGCGAAACCCTGTTGCATAAGGGAGAATTTAGCCAGAAGTTGAACTCACTGTCATTTGAATTTGTATAGGCATCTACGTAACGAAGGCCAGGTAATATTCCTGAAGCATATAAGGCAAAATTGAAGCAGTTGGGCCCTCTTCTGTAAGAGTATTTCTGATGCAGCAACCGTTTTATGGATTCAGGAAAAAGATTTGCCAAATCAAGTTTATATTCTGGCCTTCGCCAGGGCAAGAAAGTATCCGTATATTCAATTAGTTGCCATATGTTCGTGTTTTCAGTGTCAGGATGTCCGTCAAAAATTTTTGCCCAGTCAAGGATAATTGCTGCCTGTTGTTTTAGATCTTCAGTATCGTTGCTTATTAAAACATTATTGTTTAGCGTATAGCAAAATATGTTGTTGAAAAATAGCATGTAACTGGTTAATATAATTATTACTTTCATAATAATATATTAATGCAAGTTTTATGCCAGTGGCAAGCGGATTATTTAAGTATTTATGGACATGCCGAAAAATAATATTAAGGTTTTGTTTTAATGGTTAGGTTGCACGAATTGCTTGTAACACTCGGTTTTGCTTCGGATCTTTCCCGGGCCAAATCCCTGGTTAACTGCGGTCTTGTCTTTATAGGCGATAAAAAGGCTGATTCCCGTACAAAAGTCTCTGAAAAGGATGTTGCGGAAGGGCGTATCCGCGTCAGGTACTCAAAAAAATTCGTAAGCCGCGGTGCTGAAAAGTTTGAAGCAGTGTTTAAAAACCACGAGATTGATATTGATGGAAAAACCTGCCTTGATCTTGGCGCCTCAACAGGAGGTTTTACCGAGAGACTCCTTAATAATGGTGCTGCCCTTGTATATGCCGTTGACGTCGGCAGGGGAATTCTTGACAATAAGCTCAGGCAAAATCCCAGGGTCGTGGTGCTGGAAGGTATTAATGCAAGGTATCTTGATAACGATGAATCCGCAAAACGGCTCATTAAGGCCAAAAGTATTGATATAGCCGTGGCTGATTTAAGTTTTATATCTCTAAAGCTTGTTATTCCTGCTATAATCCCTTATCTTAAAGAGGGTGCTTTATTTATTCCCCTTGTAAAGCCGCAGTTTGAAGCCCCCAGGGACAAGGTGCAAAAAGGCGGGCTTGTTCTTGATAATAAGGTTATTGACGGAGTTATGAATTCTGTTTCACAATCGCTTGCCGAAAACGGTTTTGAAGTCCTGAAAACGTTTCCGTCAGCGCTGAAAGGCCCGTCAGGTAACATCGAGTATTTTATTGTAGCGGGGAAGAAAAATTAATGGTCTCCTTTATACAAACGTCCGATCTGCATCTGGGCGCCAGCTTTGCCTTTCTGGGTGACAAGGCCCGGGGTAAACGGCAAAAACAGCTTGAGGTCTGGGACAATATTATAGATATCTGCGTCACTGAAAAGGTTGATTTTTTGCTTATAGCCGGTGATCTTTTTGATTCAAATAAAATAGAAAACGAAATCCTTGATACCGTGGGGGCGGGGTTGCGCAGGCTTAAGGAAAACGGAATTGAAACCGTTATCATTCCGGGCACGCATGACCCGTTTATAGCCGGAAGGGGTGTTCTCGGCGACCCCCGTGTATTTATAAACGCGAGAATTCTTGCCGATTCAAGAAACCGTTATAAATTCAAAAACAGAGAGGGACAAAACATTACTGTTTACGGGTTCGGCTATGAAGCCGGGACTCCCCCGTCGGTAATGCTGGATAAAATAAAAAGAGATGATGAAGACGGCGTGCATATAGGCGCGCTTCATTGCAGCCTGATACAGAACCCCGACTGGAATTACAGAAGCGTGGACTTTCCGGTAACTGAGGAAATGCTTGCCGGACTCGGGCTTGATTACATTGCATTGGGGCATTACCATGATTACAGTGAGATTATCTTCAGGGGAAAAATAATAGCCGCGTACGCCGGAAGTCCCGAGGGCGTCAAAACCACGGAAACGGATGCCAGGCATATATTAAAAATTGAAATCGACGATAATTTGAAACCCGGGATAACAGCCGTAAAAAGTAATTTAACCGAATTTGTGAACAGCGAGATCAATATATCGTCTGACGAAGAACTTGAATTATACCTGAGGGAGAACTCGAATCCGGACGCGATACTGAAACTTGTTGTAAAAGGTTTTACTCAAAAGCTGGAAATACCCCGTAAGCATGGTTTTTTACACCTTATTATTGACGATAAAACCATACCGTACGACATGGGCGACCTTTGCGACAGGGTATGCACCGAGAAAACCATAAGGGGTGAATTCGCCCGCATGGTCGTGGACGAGATGCAAAACGGCGACAGGGAGCTTTACCAGGAAGTGCTGAAGGAGGTTTTTGTACGCCTTGGTGGTATTTAAAAAAATAATACTCGACAACTTCCTTGTTTTCAGCCACGTTGATCTTGAGCTTGAACCAGGCATCAATATTGTTCACGGTCCCAATGAAAAGGGAAAAAGCTCCATCGTCAAAGGCGTGCTTTGCGTTATTTTCGGTATTACAAAGTCGGAAAAAGAACTCTACAGGCACAGGAACTCCAATAACAGCGATAAATTCGGGGGTATGATTGAAATTGAATATAACAATATCCCGGTAACGATAGAAAGGAATTTCGCGACCGATAAAACAACTGTAACCGAAAATAACAAGATTATTTTTGAAGGTGTTATAGGCAGGGCCGCGAGGGCTACGGACAAAAATCATTACCTGGGCCTTGTGGCAAAATACCTGTTTGTAAGTGACCAGAGCCTGTTCGGGCATCTTTTCTGCATAGAACAGGGAGGGCTTGCCAGAAGTTTTGAAAAAGACGACATGATAAGCCTTAAGGACCTTATACCCAGGGCTTCGGAACACAGGTATTCGGAAGTATTGCAGGAAATTATCGAGGATTATTACAAGCTGACAAGGGTGCCGCCGTCTTTTCTTGCCAAAAGCAGGGGCATGTCGAAAGACAGGGATATCGAGCTCGTTGATGAAAAGATCCGGTCGTGCAGGGATGAACTTGTTCAGGCCGAATCATTGAGGGACGAGGTTTTCAGGCTGAACGCTGAACTTGATTCGCTTAACAGCGAAAGAATGGCAGCCGAGGAGGAAATTTATTCCCTGGAAAGGGAAAGCGCCGAAAAGGAAAAGCTGCAAAAGATACTGTCTGATTTGGAATTTACCGAAAAGGAAAAAAAGCTTTACCAGATCAGACTGGAACAGCTTGATCAGCTGGAGGAACAGCAAAAGCAGGTGCAGGACCAGATAATGGAAGAGGATTCCACGATAGCAAAAGGCATATTGCCGGAAACACTGATGTCCTCGGCTGTTGTTGTGCTTTCAATAGCACTGTCGCTTATTTTTCCATCCCTTCTCTATGTGTGGATCATTTTGATGTTTCTTACGGGTTCGGTTTTTATGTTTTTTATCGTCATTAATTACCGTGAGAGGCGTTCCCGCGAGAAAATTTCCGCAAGGCTTCTTCTCGAGCAGGCAAGGGTTGATGATCTTGTTAAAACTCTTCCCTCGCGCCGGGAATTGACGGAGATGCTGGAAAAAGCGGCGCATAAGCATGATGACCTTGTATCATGTCCGGGCATGGAAAGCCCTGACCCTGAATTTATAAAAAACCGGATCCGGGAACTGTCATTCGTTCTGAAGGAAAAAAAGGCAAGAGAGCAGTATATGATAAAACGCATCGCCGAAATTTCAGGCAGGCTCAGCTCCGTAAAAATTGAAAAATCCGCGTACCAGATACAGGAGCGGATGGAGGAATTAAAGGAATATCTCGGCAAGCTTGAGTTCAGGAGAAACGTTCTGGAAAATTCCGCCAGGTACCTTTCAATGGCCATTGAAAGGTATGTCGCGGGTTATATTGAAAGAACGGCCGCTTATATAGGCGAAAGGCTGCCTTTTCTCACCGACGAGTCCTATCAGGGCGTGTGTATAGGCGAAGATATGGATTTCAGGCTTGTTTGCGGCAGCAGGGGCAGCATTGATTCCGCTTTTTTAAGTTACGGCGCGAGGGACATGGCGTGGTATCTGCTGCGGCTGGCATTAATAAATAATATTATAGGCGATGACGGTTATTTTGTTTTTCTTGACGATCCGTTTGTTCATATAGATCCGGAAAGAAGGAAGAGGATTTTTAACCTGCTTGACAGGGATAAAAAGATAGACCAGGTAATACTTTTTACCTATGACGAATGGTATTTAAGGACTTGCCGGGATATTTTTGATAAAATCAATATAATAGCTGTTTGAGGTGGTTGTTATGGATAGAAGGGAAGCTCTGCTGTTTGATTCTCTTGAGGGGAAAAAGGTAAGGTGCAATCTGTGCGGACATTCCTGCGTTATTGCCGATTCCAACCTGGGAAAATGCAGGGTGCGCAGAAACATAGACGGCAGCCTCTATTCACTTAATTACGGAAAAATAGTCGCCCTTGCGGTTGATCCGATAGAGAAAAAACCCCTCTACCATTTTTTCCCCGGCGCAAAAACACTCTCCATCGCGATGCCCGGCTGTAATTTTAAATGCAGGTTTTGCCAGAACAGCGGTATTTCACAGGTAGAGGACCCGGCAAATATCCAGGGAGAAGATCTCCTTCCCGAAGACATCATAAAAATAGCAAAGGCTAAAAACATAAAGATAATTTCGTATACGTATTCGGAACCAACCGTGTTTTACGAATTCATGCTTGAAACATGCATGCTGGCAAAAACGGCCGGCATGTATAATGTCATGGTGACAAACGGGTTTATGGGCGAACAGGCCCTTGAAGAGCTTTTGCGGTTTGTTGACGCGTTTAATGTTGACCTCAAGAGTTTCAGGGCAAGGACCTACGAGGAAATTATAGGCGGAAAACTGGATGTTGTGATGAATAACCTGAGGGAGATAAGTAACAGCAAGTCATGGCTTGAAGTGACAAGCCTTATCATACCGGAAATGAACAATTCCTACGAGGAAGTGGAGGATATGGCGGGCTTTGTCGCGAGCCTGGGATCGCAGGTGCCGTGGCATGTAAGCGGTTATCATCCTGATTACAAGATGAAAGAAGACAGTTCTCCCACAAGTTTTGAAGACCTTAAGCAGGCATACGCGCTTGGTCTTGAAATGGGGCTTAAGTACGTTTATATAGGCAACCATTTTGACAAAAAGGCAAGCGCCACGATTTGTCCGTCGTGCGGCGTGGACGCGATTAACAGGACGGGATTCAGCGTGGACATGAGTGAGGATGAAATCAAAAACCTGAAAGGCAGGTGTCCTTCCTGCGGCGAAAAAATCGACGGCAGGTTTTGAACTGAACAACCCGGACATCCTGGCCTCGGACAAGTTAGGCCTTCCTGCGGAACGTATAACCAACTTACGGCAGATACCCTGTTTACTACATTTTTTATATTGTTGCCGGGCTGCCTTTATTTTTTCTGTCCCTGTACTTTATAAACCCGCCCGCTTCAAGGCTGTTCTCAAACAGGTAGTAAAACGTATTAAGGTAATCCCTGCCCCAGCTTACTATTCTGGAAAACGGCCTGGTATCCCAGAATTTTTTTATCTGTTCGGTCAGCTTGGCGCTGCCTTTTTCCGCGTCCAGGGCAATTCTTGCGATCCTGCCGGAAACGCTCCTGATGAATTTACTGTACGCATCCCTGTACTGAAGTTTTAAGAGCAAATGGATGTGATTGGAGTTGATGGAAAAATCATAGAGCCTGATATCAAATAGCTTTGCATGCCTGTTGATTATGTCCCTGATCCTTGCGACTTTATCTTTAGACAAAAAGGATCTGCCGCCCTTTGCCATTGATGATCTTAATGTAATATGCATT
>JAFGOL010000113.1 GCA_016926495.1 Oligoflexia bacterium | reverse complement strand
AGGTAGCTTCCTTGCCGCTCCCAAGGGTAATTACCGAACCCGGGTTAAAAGTCCGGAGTTCAAGCAGCCTCTCGCCCCAGTGCATTTCAACCTGCAAAAGATTTTTCTCTGTAACAAGCAGTTTTTCTTCACTTGTAATGGAATCAAATATTTTCAGCAAACTGTCTTCGGACAATCCCTCTTCACCGGCAGGCCGTGCCTTAAGCCCCGCTTCGGTAATGGTCAGCTTTTTACTACCTATAACAAAGGAATCGTTCATCCTGAGGCTGCACTCGCTTATTCTTCTGCCGTTACGATAGGTGCCGAACCTGCTGCCCAGATCGACAAGCCTGTATGTATCAGTACGCGAGTCTCTTTCTATTAAGGCGTGTATGCCGCTGCAATGAAAATCATCCAGGACGGCAGAAACAGAGGGGCTTTGGCCTATCGTTATTTCATTGTCAATAACAGTAAGCAGTTTTTCTTCACCGGTCCTGATATCCTGGCTATGTAAAACAATATTTCTCATTCCGGGGTCAGTTCCTTCAATAATCTTCCGGTCTCTTCATCATGATTGCTGAAATCACGCGGATATTCTATGGCGTCATGGCCCGTAGTTCTCTTTCTCTGAAAAATATAAAAAATTTCCGGCGCCCTGATCTTTCCCTGAACGGTTTCACCGGAAAAATCAAGCTCAGTATGTTTTCTGTAAATAATCTTTTTTCTGACCGTGGGGTCCTCCCCGGCAAAAGCAACCATATTTATGCATAACAGCACAAATACAGTGGAGATGAAAAATCTCATTTTTTCCCCTCAGCCTTGGCGGGTGGTACCACCCCTCCCTTTTCTATGATCCTGGACAACGGAAGATCCTGCACACCCTCGGACTCCACGAACAAATCAACAACAGGGGGATTGGTAAGCACCTTGATTACCAGCGACCTTGCCTTCTCGACATTTCCGAGCCTGTCGACAGACCGGTAATAAACCTTTTTCTGAGGGGATTCCCACGACGCGAGGTCTATGTTCTTGGTGAAAGTTTCGTAAGACTTACCGTCGTAACTGAATTCAATCCTGTCAACCCCTACACCGGTGTCCGTTGCCTTTATATCTATTTTATTCGGCAGGCCGGACAGGTAAACGCCTTCACGTTCAACCATTTGCTCACTGGTTTTAAACTCCGAAACAGGCGGTACATTATCAACCACAATGGAATAAGGATTGGATTCCGAGATATTGTTAACATAATCGAGCGCCTTTAACATAAACGAACTCTCACCACCCGGAAAATCAAATTCCAGTTTTTCGGGTGCAGAGACACTTTTTCCGTTCCTGAACACCTGGACTTCCTTTACGCCGCTATCCTTATCAGATACCGACGCAACAAGCTTAAAACCCTCTTTTACAAAAAGCTTGCCGCTTACCGAGAAATAACTGCCGGACTCCCTGATATTTATTTCTGGAGGCATGGAATCAAGATAGACTTCAAGAGATTTCCAGTCTTCGGAATTGTCAACATTGTCAATAGCCCTGTAAGCCAGCTTGACCATATTGGAGGAAATGGAAACAGGTTGTTTATACTCGGCCACTGCTCCGTCATTTAACCTGTACTCTATCCTTTTAATACCGCAACCCGCGGCGTCCCTGCCGCCCAATATAACCTGGCAACTGTTACCCACATACAGCCGGTTTCCGTTTATCCTGGAAAGGCCCTTGACGTCAACGCTTGTTTCCGGGGCTTTTGTATCAACAGTGAAATTGACGGATTTCCATGTCTCTGTATTCCCGACGTTATCAACCGCTGAAAGTTCAATGGAATAATCCCCGTCCTTATCAAAGGAAAGGGGAGCGGTAAAAGCCGTAACCTTACCCGAATTGTCTTTTTTTACCTCAACGCGGGCTGCGCCTGAAAGGTTGTCCTCCGCGTTTACGTTAAGCTGCGAAGTTTTGTTAATATAGAGCTTTTTTTCAGACGTAAAGGCAGGCCCGGTCCAGAAAACCCTGCTGACAGGCGGCGTTGTATCAACGTATATCTTGAAAGTCTGTATGGGACTCCAGTTTAAAACCGGATCAACAGCCCTGAACCTGACGTAATGAACGCTTTCATTATCGAATTTAAGTTTTCCGGAATAGGTTTTAAACTCAGAGCCGTCGATACTTACCTCAATTTTTTCAAGGTATTTTGTGTTCATGACGGGCCTTATGCTGAAGGTAGCGGTTTTATTCGAAAAGAACTGCTTATTAACCGGATTATAATAAAATCCCTGAGCAAAAACCGCCATGGGTAAAATAAGGGAGAATAGCAACAAGATCTTTTTCATGATATTAATACTCCTCCTTGATTAACGTTTGCAGTATTCACGTTTTATGTATATTTTATGTATATATCGTAAAAGTAAAATTAAAAAGTCCAAAAATTAAAATCGGAGTTTAAAGTGGACTTAAAAAAAGAATGGTTCCTTCCGCCAAAAAATGAAGAGATCAATAATGAAATAAGAGGGCCTTTCAGTACGGAAACCATTTTAAAACTGGTTGTAAAGGGTGATCTCAAACTTGACGATCACATCTGGGGGCCGCATCTGGAAACCAGGTGGCACCGCATATTTAATGTCACGGATTTCCAGGAGTTGCTCAGCTCTTACCCCAAGTCGCAGATACCCAAACAAAAAAGCAGGGGAATTTCTTATCAGAAATATCATGTTGATTTCAGCAAGGCAGGTACCAGGCCCAGAAGATACCCGCGTGTACCGTTTAACGCCCGCGCCATAATACATAACCAGGTGCTTTACCATCACAGTCACTGCATGGATATCAGTGAGCGCGGGGTCTTTCTGAGAAGTAACAATGTATACCTGTTTGACAAGGGTGAAGAAGTAATCGTAACAATAAGGAACGCTCCCAATATCGGAACTTTTTCTTCTCCGTCCACGGTCATCAGGATAGAAAAAGATCCGCCGAACGTGGGTTACGGAATTTGTTTTTTAAGGCTGTGTCCCCAGGTAAAACGTAAAATAGCATCATACGTCTTTGAATATCTCGAGCCTGAAATACGTGAAGAGACAACCGAATGACGGGGATCTTTTACATCATTACATCGGTTTTTTTTTACTGCGCCGCCGACACCGGTAAATTACCGAATAACGACCATCCCGACTATCCGTCCCGGGTTGTTCTGCAGCTGATGGAAAACAAGGCATCCCCGGATGAGGTGATAAGCAAGCTGGAACCCGTCATAACTCAAACTAATTTTATCGGGCTTTCCGACACCGGGGAACAAGAATCAAAACTCCTGGTGGGGACCCCGGGATCATTTGTTTTGTGGAGGGAACTCATATATATCAAACTGGGAAGGGCCTACTACGCGAAAGGCAACTTTGAAAAGGCGATCTATTACTACGGCGGTATACCCAAGGATTCCCCGTACGCGCTGCTTGCCGGTATTGAAAAAATATGGGCGCTGCTAAACGCAGGTCAATATAAAACGGCTTCCAAAATAATTTCCGAAAACCTGAAAAAAAACCTGCCTGATTTTTTTAAAAAAGAGGCAAGGCTTGAGCAGGCATACGTTTTCTATTTCCAAAAGGATTACAAAAAAACCATGGATATCCTTTCCGGGCTGTCATTCGTAAAGGGTGATGTACTGCGCAGTCTATGGCTGAAACTTTTCATACAGGCTGAATTTGAAGATTATCTTGAACTCAGCGCAAACATGGCAATTGATGCAAAAAAGAATATCCTTTCGCGGATAATATCCCGGATCGATGAACTGGACGAAAAGTCTTTTAATCCTGCGACAGCCTTTTTATGCGGAGACGTATACTGGAACTATTCAAGCCTGCTCAGAATAGAAGATCCCCAGAAAAACGAGGAAAAGTGGAAGGAGAGCCTGCAAAAGGCGGACGCGATACTAAAGCCGTGGATCAATTCCCTTTCGGAAGAAGCCATGTTTCTTTCCGTAGCCGTGCTGTGGGAGCAGGACAAAAAAGAGGAAGCCATACCGAGGTTGAAACGTATAACAGAGATGTTTCCGCAGGGAAAATACAGGGAAGACAGCTATCAGCTTATGGCCGATTATTACTATAATGAGGGCAACTTCAAAAAAGCTCTCAAATACTACAGAAAACTCGCTAAAATAGGCAGCAAGACAAAGGCAGCTTACGGTGTATACAAGGCCGCGTGGGCTTTCTATAACCTGCAAAAAAAATGGGGCGCCCTCAGGCATCTTGAGAGGCTGGTCTCTTTTTACAAGAGCGAAGAAAAAGGCAGCCTTTCAAACGAGTCTGAAAAAGACATGCTTACCGTTCTGGCGGAACTCACACCGTATCATGACGCCCTTAGTGAACTTAATATTTTCAAATATGACCAAAAGGAACTCCTGTCCATTATCGAAAAGCTCGCTAGCAGTTATAAGGAAATAGGTAAATATGACGATTCAATCAACACGTGGCAGCACCTGCTCGACCGCTATGGCAATGAGCCGAAAGCCGCTACGTGGCTCTCGGAACTTTTGAATACGCTTTTAAGCGCAGGAAAAAGAAAAGACATAGCGCCCACCCTGGATAAATATATCCCGCTTATAGCCCTCAACGACAAACTGACGGAGAGTGTTGCCCGCATAACCCTGTTGATCAACAAGGAAGCAAAAAAAACCGACGACGCTGACATCTGGGCCGCGACCGACGCGTTGTACGCAAGCTTTGAAAAATATTTTCCCGGCTACAAAAAGGGGGATATCTGGCTTTTCGGCGCCCAGCGCATGGAAATGCTGGGGAAAAAATGGGAAGCCGTAAGCTGGTATAAAAAAGCGGCTGATATCAAAAATTACGAAGGTTCCACTGACAGCGCACTAAGTGTTCTGAAAATACTTAAAAGCATTGTCGACCTCAAAAGCCTTGAATCAAACAAGCCCGAAAACGATATTTCCGAGTACGACAAGGTAGCCGTATATTCAAAATGGTATATTGACAACTTTAAGGACACTCCCCAGAAAGACCTGGCAGAGGATATTTACATCGAAGCATTATATTACACGGGCAAGCTCGACGAAATTCAAAATTACATCCTTGCCGGACACCTCAGGCTCTACAATACTCATAACAAAAGGCTCTACAGGGACCAGAAATGGAAAGAGGCTTACAATCTCGCGCTGGCCGTATATAAATCTTCTCTGAACCTGGATGCAGAATTCAAAAAGGATATTGAAAGGGTCCTGCAGGAAACATCTTTTCAGAAAGCATACGTGGAAAAGGACAGGAACTGGTACCTGATATCGCTTAAATATCCATATGACAAAAAAATATATATAAAATCCTGGCACAATTATCTGCTGACTTTTAATATTGACAGCGAATCGCCTGAATTAATAAAAGAGTACAACCATTTCCAGAACATCTATAAACCCGAAGAACCCGACTTTGAAGAAAAGGAACTGCTGCATAACATCTATGCCATGGCAATCAAGATGTACAGCAAGCTTGATATGCCGATATACAAGGCCCGCACCATGGTGCTTCTAGCGAAATTATCGGAAGATGAAAAGAAATTCGAACTGCGGTGGGACTCGCTGCTTCTGTTTGCCGCGTACGGTTCTTACGCGGACATGGAAGAACAAATAACAGTGCTGCAGCAGCTTGATCCTTCCAAATTTTCCGAAAACAGGCTCATGATAAGTAAAATGTATAACTACAACGAACTGTATCCGCAGGCATGGAAAATGCTGAAGCCCCTGATCGCCGAATCATCACCTGAATCGGTTTTGCTGCTCAGGGACATATACTACGACACTAAAGAACATGACACAGAGTTAAACGGGGAAATTACCGGTTTTATTACGTCCAACCAGGAAGAACTTGTTAAAAATAAAATATTAACCCGGCTTTTTTTCGACCTGCAATACGAAAACAACAAAAAAGCCATTGACAACATTATCGCCGATCTGTCGGCCAATCTTGAAAACAGGGGAGAAAAAACCGGAAACGAAGTGGATGAACTTAAGAGAAGACTGGAATATATCAAAACATCCAGCAAACTGTTAAACGCATACATAAAAAAGATAAACGAAGAAACGGGCAACTGGCCTATATCCATGCCCTCGCTTGCCTATCATGCCATCAGCGAATGCCTGATAATCGCAATCGCGAACTTTTCCGAAATGAAAAAACCCCCGCTCAATATTCAGGAATGGGGCGATTTTACCGCATACCTGGATAAAACCGTGGCAAACCTGAGAATACGGATAGACGACTTGCAGGAACAGGAAGAAAAGCTTTCCCAAAACCCGTACAACCTTAAGATAAAAAGTCCCGCGTACTCACCGTTATGCAAGGGTAATTCATCTTGTTTTTCCCTTAAGCCTGACAGCGACGCCATGATAGAAACAGAAAAAAGCTGGTTAACAAATCCTGTCAGTGACACTGATAAAATAATATCAATTTTAACCCTTGGGGGCTGGCTTAAGGCCGAACAGATGGCCTTCTCGGAAGGCAACACATACAAAAAAGCGCTTTTGCTCGCGGTTATAAGGATGGCCAAAAACGACATCTGGAATTCCCTGCCGCTGCTTGACAAGGCATCGGAATCGGCTGAACTTTCAGGCAAGGCCGGTGAACTCAAGAAACTTATAGTACAGCATCTTAAATAAGATTAAGGCTTATTATCGCGTCTTTGAGCGCGTCAAGGGCGTTGGCCCTGTGGCTGATCCTGTTCTTAAGCGCCGGATCTATTTCAGCCATGGTTTTATTCAGGTCCTCAATAATAAACACGGGATCATAACCAAAACCGTTGTCACCCCTTGGCTCGGTTGAAATACGCCCCCTGCATTCGCCTTCGGAAAAAATATTTTCCCCTGTCGAGGGATCATACAGGCACACGACACATTTAAAAACCGCTTCCCTCTGGGAATCGGACACACCGTCCATTTCTTTAAGAAGTTTCCTGACCAAATCGGAATCGGTAGCATTCTCACCCGCGTAACGGGCACTGTTAACACCCGGGCGGCCCCCCAGGTATGTAACCTCAAGTCCAGAGTCATCGGCAAGGGTTACAACATTATATTTCTCAGCGTACTTTTTTGCCTTGATAAACGCATTCTCCCTGAATGTCCTGCCATCCTCCGCAACGGGCAAACCGGGATATTTTGACGAAAGGGAGAAAAGTTTCATCGACTCGATATAACCCAGTATTGATTCTATCTCCGCAAGCTTTCCCTTGTTTGACGTAACAAGCAAAACACCGTCAGAAAGATCCATATTCTTTTCTCCTGGCATCAACCCAAGCGGAAACGGCTTCGTTCTGACAATCAAAGATCTGCGGGACAGCGTTCTCGGCAAAGCCCAGTAACTTGACAAGCTCATCCCTGGAAAACGTCTGGCCTTCAGCCGTACCCTGGACCTCGACAAGGCTGAGGGATGACGTAAGCACAACATTCATATCAACACCGGCGGAAGAATCCTCTTCGTAATTCAGGTCAACGCAATACTCGCCGTCTACAATACCCACACTAACGGCGGCCACGTTTTCCATGATGGGGTTTTCGTAGAGTTCCCTTCTCAGAAGCATGTCATTTACAAGCAGGCTCAGCGCGACAAACCCCCCGGTTATGCCGAGTGTCCTTGTTCCGCCGTCGGCCTGAATTACATCGCAATCAACTATGATCTGTCGCTCTCCGAGTTTACGCAGATCAACGCATGCCCTGAGGCTTCTGCCTATCAGCCTCTGAATCTCCTGCGTCCTGCCCGAAAGACTGCTTCTTTCCCTTTTTATTCTTTCATTCGAGCTTCGGGGCAGCATACCGTACTCGGCAGTAACCCAGCCCCTGCCCTGACCCTTGATCCAGTTGGGAACACCCTTTTCCAGGGTCGCGCAGCAAACCATAACAGTGCTGCCCATGGACACTTTCACGCTATGAGAAATTTTATCAAGAAAAAAGGGATCAATTCTTAAATCCCTGGTCACATCCCTGGTCCTCCCGTCAGCCCTCATAAATTTTACTCCTCTCGGTTTTTTCAAGATATTTTGCAATAGCACCGGCAAGTCTTGCCGCCATATCATTCAGCCACTGGTCAGAATTAAGGTTTTTAAAGTCTTCCGGATTAGAAATAAAACCCAGTTCAAGCAACACCGAAGGCATATAAGTCCCCGCCAAAACATAGAAAGGCGCTTTCTTAACACCCCTGTTATTTGATGGTATTTCCCCGGAAAGTTGCAGCGCGAGCTTTGAACTCTGCCCTATACGTGCCGAGGTGACCATTGATTTAATTATCTCCCCGGT
>JAFGOL010000017.1 GCA_016926495.1 Oligoflexia bacterium | reverse complement strand
GAGTCCCTTGATTTTTTCAGGAATATAAGGCCGGTTTACGAAAAGCTGAAAATGCTGGACAGTGTCGGGCTGGGTTATATCAGGCTAGGCCAGTCATCCACCACGTTGTCCGGCGGGGAGGCGCAGAGGATCAAACTGGCGCGGGAGCTTTCAAAAAGGAACAGGGGCAGAACACTGTATATACTTGACGAACCCACCACCGGGTTGCATTTTGAAGATGTAAAAAAACTTATGGACGTAGTTTTAAGATTGAGGGATCAGGGTAATACGGTTATAGTGATTGAACATAATCTTGAAGTAATAAAGATGTCGGACTATATTATTGATTTGGGTCCTGAGGGTGGTAAAAACGGCGGTTATGTGCTTTTTCAGGGTACGCCGGAAGAAATCATTTCTGTTTCAGGTTCCAGTACCGGTGAGTATCTTTCTCCAAAACTTAAAAAGGCAAGCGGAGGATTAAATGTACGATATACTTAAAGCTGCGTTGCTTGGAATTCTTGAAGGCTTTACGGAATTCATTCCGGTGTCTTCAACCGGCCACCTTATTGTCGCCGGACAGCTTCTTGAGTTCAGCGGGGAATTCGCGAAAACTTTTGATATCGCTATCCAGATGGGCGCGATCTTCGCGGTCATTATTGTTTACAGGGATAAATTCAGGGAATATGTAAAATTCAAACCTAATCTGGCTGTGTTTCCAAACATTATACATGTTATATTGACTACAATACCCGCCCTGATTGCCGGTTACTTTTTGCACGGAGTGATAAAACGGTATCTTTTTTCTTCCTTTACGGTGGCCATCGGTTTAATTATGGGCAGCTTCGTAATGCTTATGGCTGATTATATCGGCAGGAGGCGCAAAAATAACACCGGGCCTTTCACGTATAAATCTTCGTTACTGATAGGGTTTTTCCAGTGCCTCTCCCTGTGGCCCGGAATGAGCAGGTCCGGGGCCACTATTTCCGGCGGTATTTTCGGCGGGCTTGATCATAAAAAGGCGGCTTCCTATTCCTTTATATGCGCGGTCCCGGTCATGCTGTGCGCGACCGGATATGAGTTTATAAAAACTTCCGCCTCGTTTACTCCGTACAACCTGTTCCTGGTTTCCGTGGGGTTCCTTATGTCATTTCTGCTGGGCTGGCTTTCGGTAGTGTTTTTTTTGAAGCTGATACCCAGGATCAAACTGCTTCCCTTCGCTGTTTACAGGATAGTCCTTGCCCTTATAATTCTTAATTCGTCGCTGGGAGCCAAGGTGGCCATAATACAGAGTCCTGATAAAGATATTGCCGTAACAAGAGGTGTCAGCCTTGAACGGACTTTCCCGCATGCGGCGACAGGCACTTTTTTGCACCTGGTTTCTTATAACAGCGAACCTGATATTCTTGAAGCTTTGGTCAATCCCCAAAGGGACAGGATACTTGAGCTGGACAATATGTACATACAGATAAAAAAGCTGCCTTCCTTTCTTTGCCTTGGGGCCGGACAGCGTAAAAAAACGTTAAGTGAAATTATTGTCGGGGGCGAAAAGGCTTACAGGATGATCGGTCCCGTCACGGATTCCGCGTCAGGCATGAACGGCTATCTGGACAAACTGGGAATAGACCGGACAAACGGAAGGATATACATGGAATTTGTCCTTGACGGTAAAAAGGGCACCGGGGTTTTGTGGTCTTACGAATATGATATTGACGCCGGTACGGTGACCCTGCTGAAAAGCCCCGAAGATCTTATTTTTTCATAGGGAATGCAGGCAGTTTTTCCGAAGATGCTATCATCCGTTTCCAGGGCATGTTGCCGATAGTATATATTTTCCCGGGTTTTTCGCCTTTTTGCAGATCGTTCATCAGCGTTTTTATATTTTCGGGAGTAGTGCTTGCCAGGGGCGCGACAGCGATTATCCTGCCTTTCTGCGTGATGGGAATGAAATTGAGGTCGTTTGAATTGTAGTCTGTAAGCCTGTTCAGCCTGTTGCAGGTTTCCATGACGCCGCTTTGCCTTTGTTTGTCCAGGGTCAGCTTTATTTTCATTCCCCTGCGGTAAAGAAGATGTTCTCCCAGCTTTTTAACGAGATATTTTTCAAGTCCGGCGAACAGAGGGAGTTTATCTTCCCTGTTTTCCGAGTCCAGCTTGGGATAAACGGATAACAGGTTTTTAGGACTCCGGTTTAAATAAAACCAGAAGCTCATGCTTTGCTGTTTTTCCCATTCCTCGCGGCTGATCTGGTTTTCAAAAAACAATCTCCTGGCCAGGGAACGCTGTCTTAACCTTATCTTTTTCATGTTTTGAGGGTTGTAAAAAGGCGAAAAGAATTTCGGATTGGGCAGTATAAGCGCGAGGAAGTAACATTGCGCCAGGGTCAGGGATTCAGCGGGTCTGTCGAAGTAATACCTGCTCGCGGATTCTATTCCGTAAATACCGGGCCCCCACTCTACGAGGTTAAGGTACATGTGAATTATTTCTTCCTTGGATAACCGGGTTTCAAGCTTAAGTGATATCGCGAATTCGCGTAATTTTCTTTTTATGGATTTTTCCTTTGTTAAAAACGCGTTTTTCGCGAGTTGCTGCGTTATGGTGCTTCCCCCGCGCGCATAACATTTTTTTATAAAGTTCTTTTTAAGGGACGCGAATATTTCAACAATGTCAAAACCGCTGTGCTTGTAAAATTTGTCGTCTTCCGAAAAAAGTATTAAAGAGACGGCCTTTGCGTCGATTTTGTTCATGGGTGCCCATATACGGATCGTGTCATCGAATATATAGTCCATGATATTGTCATTCGCGTCGGTTACTATACTGGATTGGACTATCGCCGTTTTTTCCAGGGAATAGTCGTTAAACGGGTCAAGGTAAACGGTGACCAGCCATAAAAAAATGATGATGGCTATAACAACCAGCACGTAAATATGTATATACATCAGGCTCAGGAATTCCCTGATGATCCTGATCAATATGTTGAAATAAAGGACAAGCAGCTTTACCAGGGTTTTGGTTACATTGTAAGTTGAAGAAAAATAGTGCCATACTATGAAAGGCATCACGTATAGAACAGCGAAGACGATTGAAAAAATAAAAATATCCACGCCTAGACTCGCGGCCGTTTCGGCGTTGCTGCCGTGAATCAGCAGGTGTATGAATTTGTATAGTTCGGTAAGCTTTATCATTGTTCAATACTCTTTCTTCCGATCCAGATTACGAATCGCAGGCGGTTATCCGCTGTATTCCTGCTTTCTTTCTGTTTTATCAACTGGAAACTCGCTATTTTTTCTATTTCCGATATAAAGCCGTCAACCTGTTTGTCCGGCAGGGTAAAATGGTAATAGCTTCCTCCGTTGTTTTCCGCTCCGAATTCGTATTGTCCGGCTTTTCTGGCGTTATTAGCGGTAAGCAGCGCCTTGAGTTTCTCGTCTATCGCGCTCCATTCCGTGGATTGCAGAATGTATTTATAGACATACTGGATTTCTTCAACCGGTGCTTTTACAGGTTCCTTTTCCTTGCGCGCGGGCTGGGGAGCGGGAGCCTGCGTCTTAACTTCGGTTTCGGTTTTAGTATCGGTTTTTGTTTGTGTCGCTGTTTCCTGTTTTGCGGTTGTTTTTACTTCTGTCCGGGCTTTTTCCGGGGTTTTTGCAATAACCTCCGCGACAGGTTCTGGGTCAGTGGTTTTTTTCTCTTCTGCGTCAGGTTTGCTTTGCAGTGCCAGGCGTATGGGTTTGAACTGGTGCTGTATCGTTTCGGCTATTCTGGAAGTTATATCTATACCTTTTATTTTATCTATTACCCCTGAAAGATTTATAAGATAGGCGGACAAAATAATTACGGCAATAAAGGCCGGAAACCTTATTGTCCAGTTATTCATGACAAAGTAAAGGGCGTTTTTTAATATGCTGGCCCTGCTTACTCTGCCGAAAACCGAGCTTGTAATTGCACTGTAATCCGTAAGGGTGCTGCCTTTTTCAAATGCCTTCTCTATGCTTGACTGCCAGCTGTAGAAATTTCTGCACGACTTGCATTCTTCAAGGTGATTTTCGATTTCTTCTGTTTTATCTGGCAGCAAAAGGCGGTTTTCGTATCTTGACTGCAGGTTTTTTATAAAAAAACAGGTGCTGTTTTTGGAGCTCGTGGCATTTTTTTCTATAATGAGTTTTGATTTTATAATATGTTCTGCCATCTGGCTTTTGCCCGAGAGGATCTTTGAATATATGGTCCCCGGGGTTGTTTTGAATAAGGATGATATTTCCCTTATATTCAGTTTATGCCTGTACTTGAGGCACAGAATTATTCTTTCCTCGGGCGTGAGGGTTTTTAACGCGGAGAAAAGTTCGGACTCGTCAAATGACGTCAGTTTGTATTCGTTTATGCTTACGCTGTTGTCCAGCTCTTTTATTACCGGGACTGATTTCTGAGGTAATTTTTCAAAATTGACGATGTTTTCAATGGTATGCCTGTAAATAAACATGTGCAGGGGGGTTGTGATCTTCCTTGTCCTGATATCTGAATATATGGAGCAATATGTCCTGCTTAGTAAAAGAGACAGAGTTTTCTTCTCCGTAAGTATGCACGAATAGGTGATCAGATCGGAAATTTGTAATTGATACTTCCTTATCAATTCCGATAAATTTACAAGCTCATTATTCACGGGCCGATCATACCACTTGATTTAAGTGCGGAAAAGCTGTTAAATATTGGATTATGAAATATTTGATGGTTCTCTTTACCCTGATTACGTTGATTGCTTCCTGCGGGGTAAAAAAACCGCCTCTGCCGCCTCTAAAAGAAGAGCCTGATAATACCGGGAGTACGGACAATGGTTAAACTGGAATTTTTAAAAATCAGCGCTGCAGGCAACGACTTTATTGTTTTTGACAACAGGAAGAAGATTTTTAACACGGACCATCAGGAAGATCTGGTTGAGCTTATGTGTGCCAGAAGGTACGGCATAGGCGCGGACGGCGTTTGTTTCGTGGAATTGTCCGATGTCGCCGATTACAGGACGAGGATTTTTTCCGGCGACGGTAACGAGCTTGATTTCAGCAGTAACGGCGTCAGGGCTTCCATAAGGTTCGCGAATGAAAAGGAAGTTGCCGGCAATACGCAGAAAATTGAAACACTTTCCGGTGTCGTGGACGGGGAAGTGGATGACGAGCTTGTCGGGGTTTCCGTGCCCGGACTCAAAAAAGCCGATCTCAGGTGCGAGCTTGAAATTCCCCATCATTTTGATAACAAGGTGATTGAGCTTGCTTATATAGACACGGGTTTTACTCACCTTGTACTTAAAGTCGGAAAGGTGGCGGCGTTTGACGTCAAGGGTTTCGGCTATATGCTTTCAAATCACACAAGGTTTCAGCCCAAGGGTATCGACGTTACCTTTTACGATGTGATTGATCCCCATAATATGAATGTAATAACCTTTGAAGCGGGCGTGAACGGCCTTGTTAATTCCAGCGGCAACGGTATCGTCGCTGCTCATCTGGTAGCGCAGAAAAGGCAGGAAACCGAAGGCGCGGTTATAGCGCATTCATGGGGCGGACTTCTCAAGGTTTTCGATAAAAACGGCTCCGTTAACGTGGAGGGAGAGGCCAGGGTCGCTTACAGCGGACATATTACCTCGGAAATGATGAGCTTTGATATTGAAAAGGTCAGAAAAAGGCAATTAATATAATCCGTAATGAGTTTTTGTTTTTTATCACTTGGATCAAATATGGGGGACAGGGAGTATTTTCTTGAGCAGGCCCGTAATGAGCTTGAGAGTCTGGAAATGCTGAAGATAACCGGTAAATCACCGGTTATGGAAACATCGCCCGTGGGTTTTGAAGGCCAGGCATTTTATCTCAACCAGGTGTTGCTTGCCGAAACTTCGATTGAGCCTGCCGCACTGCTGGCTCAAGCAAAGGATATTGAAAAAAAAATCGGCAGGATTGACAGGTCCAGGTGGGCCGAGCGGGAAATTGACATTGATATAATCCTTTACGAAGGCGTTTTAATCTCGACTCCCGAATTGACAATTCCTCATAAGGAACTCGCCTCAAGGCTTTTTCTTCTTGAAGGCTGCCG
>JAFGOL010000112.1 GCA_016926495.1 Oligoflexia bacterium | reverse complement strand
GCAATCCATAAGCAAGAAATACTCCTATAATTATTGTTACAACAGGGATCCATGTGGACATCATTCCAACCGCCAGTCCGTCTATAATAACCGTGGCCGGACCTGTAGTAGCCTTTCCGGCTACTCCCTGGGTGGGTTTATAGTCAAAAGAGGTGTAATATTCCGTGGATTTTCCGATTACAAGGCCGGCAATAAGCCCCACGAGTATTGACCAGAAAACGCCCATTGATTCGGGTATCAGGAATTGTATTATAAAATACGATGATACAAGTATAAGTATTGAAGATACATAAATACCGAGGTTAAGCGAATTAAGAAGCTGTTTCATTGTGGCTCCTTCACGGGTCCTTACAAGAAAAATTCCCAGTATAGACAGGAAAACACCCACGCCGGCAATTATCATCGGTGTTATAAGATATTTGATCTGCGTTTCGGGAGATTGAGACGCGACGGCTGCGACACCAAGCGCTGCCGAAGCGAGTATTGACCCACAGTAGGATTCGTAAAGGTCAGCGCCCATTCCGGCAACATCGCCCACGTTGTCACCCACGTTATCCGCGATCGTGGCCGGATTCCGGGGATCATCTTCAGGTATTCCTGCCTCAACCTTGCCGACAAGATCCGCTCCTACGTCCGCGGCCTTTGTGAAAATTCCTCCTCCTACACGGGCAAAAAGCGCCTGTGACGAAGCGCCCATTCCAAAGCAAAGCATTGTAATAGTGATCTGTGTATATGTATAATCGGTCCATTTCAGTAACGCAAAAAACCACATGCAGATATCAAAAAGCCCGAGGCCCACAACAACCAGGCCCATTACCGCGCCTGCCCTGAAGGCAATCTGCAAGCCTTCGTTAAGGGAATTTCTTGCTCCCTGGGAAGTTCTTGCTGAAGCGTTTGTGGCTGTTTTCATGCCGAAGAAACCGGCAAGGCCCGAGAAAAATCCTCCTGTAAGGAACGCAAACGGTACCAGCTTGGGCAAAACATGGAGATAAAATGCCATGGTTGAAAAAATAGCAAATGTTACGGCAAAGAAAATTCCGACAACCTTGTATTGTCTGAAAAGATAAGCCATGGCGCCTTCCTTTACGGCGTGCGCAATGGTTTTCATGGTTTCGTTTCCCTCACTCTTTCTCATGATTGAAGTGTAAAAAAACCACGCAAAAAACAAACCGGCAAGAGCACCAGCGGGAGCGACGTACCAGATTGCGGGTATCATTCTTGAAGTATCTCCGGCTTCCTGGGCAAAACCTGTTGCTGACGCCAAGATGTTCAGTATTATTCCGACTCCCGCAAGTAACAACAACGAATAGAACAATCCTTTGAAATTCATCCTTTTCATTTTTCCAAAAACCTCCTAAGTAGATTTATAATGCTATTTTTTTATTCCCATAGTGTAAACTTTCAGGTAGTTAAGTGCCTGGCGTGCCTGGTAATCCACATCCAGATCAATTACCTTGTTCAGGTCCCTGTCCTTGTACCTTTTATTCAACGCATCGTTAACCCTCTTGTATATGTTTGTCAAATCCTGTTTCAGACCCGCCCCCTCCTTGTTGACGACATCGTCTACTTCTTCATCGTTTTCATTTTCAAAATGGCCTTTAAGGGATGCTTCGCTGTATTGCTGTTTCCTGAATTCCTCCATCTTGATCTCGTCTTCCATTATTTTAGGGTCTACGGGAAGTATCTCAACATCGGGTTTAATGCCCATTGCCTGTATGGAGCGGCCGCTGGGCGTGTAGTACCTAGCGGTGGTGTATTTTATGGCCGATTTGTCGTCCATTTCGACCAGCACCTGTACCGAACCCTTTCCGAACGTTTTCTGGCCCACAAGGATTGCCCTCTTGTGGTCCTGGAGGGCACCAGCAACGATCTCGGACGCGCTGGCAGAGGATTCATTGATCAGTACCAGTAGCGGTATGTCCTTTATGGTGCCGTTTGGTTTGGCGTATTCTTCTGCTTTTTTGTCCTTATCCCTGCCTTGGATACTGACTATGAGTCCCTTATCTATAAATATGTCCGAAACTTCTACAGCCTGATCCAGAAGTCCGCCCGGGTTATTTCTCAGGTCCAGTATCAGGCCTTTAAGGTCGTTCTTGGATTGGGACTTAAGCTTTGCGATCCCCTTCCTGGCGTCCGCGGCCACCCGCTCGTTAAAAGTGGAAATTTTAATGTAGCCGTAATTTTTTTCAAGCAGTGTGCTTTTCACCGAAATGACGTTTATAATTTCCCTGGTGATCTCAAATTCCAGGGGATCCTTTTCGCCGTCCCTGACAACCATGATCTTAACCTTTGTGCCGGGTTTTCCCCTCATCTTGTTGACAGCCGCCTGTACATCCATGTCCGATGTTGATTCATTGTTGATTTTTATGATCTTGTCCATCGGTTTTAATCCCTGTTTCCACGCGGGAGTACCCTCGATTGGAGTTATGATGGTAAGCACGTTGTCTTTCAGCGTGATTTCAATACCGAGTCCCCCGAACTTGCCCGTTGTGCTCTCCTTCATCTCCTTGTATTGATCCGGAGGAAGAAAAGTTGAATGAGGATCAAGCTCACTTAACATGCCCTTGATCCCTCCGTAGATTAATTTTTTTATGTCAACTTCCTCAACATAGTTGGATTCGATAATATGCAGTACCTTGGTGAACAGGGACAACTTTTCGTATCCGTTCGGTTTTGCCTCAATGAACGTAACCGTTGAAGCTCCAGCTATAAATCCGGCTACAACAGCTATAAAAGTCAACATGATCAGGAATAGTCTAACACCTTTAAACATATTATACGGTACCCCCTGGTTTTATTTACGGGATTATACATATCACAGCTTGGATTTACATCAAGGAATAAAAATTGGTTTGCAGTAATAGCTTTTTAAAAGTATTAATCTATTGGTACCAATAGATCAATGCGGTTTTCGGAGGGTTCGGGAATGTTAGGTTTACTTAGAAAAAATTCAAAACACTGGCTGGTCATTGCCCTGGTTGCCATGGCGGTAATAGGCATGTCTTTCTTTTTCGGATATTCTTTCCGTGATGACGGGGGAAATTCATACGCGGCAAAGGTGGACGGGGATCCCATACAGATGACACACTTTATAGACAGGTATAGAAACGTGCTTGAGTATTACAAGCGCCAACTGGGCGGCAATGCCGATGAATCACTGCTTAAATCCCTTAATATAAAACAAAAAGTCTTATCCGGAATGGTGCAGGGCAAGATACTTTCAAAGGCTGCTCTGAAAAATGATTTTGTTATTTCCAGCAGGGAACTTAGAGACAGTATCTCTTCCATTCCCATATTTCAGGATAACGGAAAATTCAGCATGGACAGGTACAAGGGATATCTGGCCTATGCTAAATACAGCCCCAGGCAGTTCGAGACGGAAAGAAAGGAAGAGCTTCTTGTCGGTAAGATGCAGGACCTGATTTCCAAATCTTCAAAAGCTTCAAATGAAGAGATTAAGTACGCGTACCTGATTGATAATGAAAAGATAGAGCTGTCT
>JAFGOL010000111.1 GCA_016926495.1 Oligoflexia bacterium | reverse complement strand
GTTGTTTGCTTGCAAACCCAGTATAGGAGCTTTTTTCTTTTAACTCACTCAATTCATTTATTTATTTTTTGGGGTAGTGCTAGTTTTTTGTTTCTTGATTTGTCTTGTAAGTTCCGGCAATGTCTGATAAATTTTTTTGTGTTTAAAACAGTGAGGTGTATTATGAAAAAGTTGAACATACTTTCTGTTGCGGGCCTTTTACTCGCATTTAATTTTTTTATGGAAAAAATTATGCACGGTGTGCCCGGACCTTCCGGATTTTCAACTCTTGTTACTAATTTTATGGTTATCGTTTTCGCTTTATCCTACCTGTTCAGTGTTCTTGATGTAAAAAATTCCATGCTAAGACTTACTGTACTTTCGCTTGTTTTTATAGCAATGGTAATAGCCGGTATATATACGGTAATGGTATTGATGGGTAAGGCTTATTATCCCGGATTTATGGGAATTCGCCTTTGTTTTATCGAATTTATTTTGTTGTTATTCATTACATACCTGTGGAATGGCAGGAAACAGTAGAATATTTGAATGTCCGAAACATTTCTGAAATTTGATGTGGTTGTTATAGGCAGCGGAGTAGCAGGTCTTAACCTGTCACGTCTGGCTGATAAAAATCTCAGTATCGCCCTGGTTACAAAAACATTTCTGGGTGACGGGGCTTCGGTACTGGCCCAGGGCGGGATTGCGACCGTGTCACTGATGAATAGCAGGGATTCCTTTGCCTCCCATATTGAAGATACGGAAATATCGGGCTGCGGGCTTTGCAATCATAACATAGTGGAATTCTGTGTAAAAAGCGGGCCGGAAGTTATTCAGGACCTTTTGGATATAGGTGTGGATTTTACCAGGAGTGAGACCCCGGAAAAAAACTACAAATTGACCAAGGAAGGGGGCCATTCTCACAGGCGAATATATTACAGCGAGGATACTACGGGCAGGGCGATAATAGACAGGCTGCTTCTGGAGGTCAGGGATTTAAGGAATGTAGCCGTATTCGAGCATCATACGGTTATCAACCTTATTAAAGATAATACTAACAGGATTGTCGGGGTTTATGTTCTGGATACTGAAACAATGGCCATAAAGACCGTTCTGGCCGGATCTGTTGTAATTGCCACCGGAGGAGCGGGCAAGGCCTATCTTTATACAAGCAATCCGGATACAGCCACCGGAGACGGTATCGCAATGGCGTACAGGGCCGGGGCGGAAATTGCCAACATGGAATTTTTCCAGTTTCATCCTACGTGCCTGTATCACCCTGAGGCAAAAAACTTTCTCATTAGCGAGACCGTAAGGGGAGAAGGCGGTATTTTGCGTCATAAAAACGGAAACAGGTTCATGAAAAAATACCATGATTCCGGCGAGCTCGCGCCGCGGGATATTGTGGCAAGGGCCATTGATACCGAGATGAAGAGGACCGGCGCTGACTGTCTTTACCTCGATATTACACACAAGGGGAAACCGTTTATAAAGAAACGTTTTCCCAATATATACAATAAATGCATGGAACTGGGAATTGATATATCTACTGACTGGATCCCTGTTGTTCCTGCGGCGCATTACAGTTGTGGCGGTATAAGGGTGGATATTGACGGTAAAACCAGCCTTAAAGGGCTTTTTGCATGCGGAGAATGTTCCAGTACCGGGCTGCACGGCGCAAACAGGCTGGCTTCAAATTCACTTCTTGAGGCCCTTGTCTTTTCGCGAAGGATAGCCTCTCAACTGAAGAATGAAGTTGTGGATGTGGGTATGATCAGGGACATACCGCAGTGGGAAGCTTCGTGGGTAAAACCCGCGGAAGAAACCATACTTGTGCATCATAACTGGGATGAGTTAAGGCGCGTTATGTGGAATAACGTAGGTATTGTGAGAAGAATGAACAGGTTGCAGAATGCCCTGAAAAGGATCGATATGATCAAGAATGAAACAGAGTCATATTACTGGAAGCACGATGTAAGCAAGGACCTTATAGAACTCAGGAACATCATAACGGTCGCGGAACTGATCGTTTTTTCCGCCATGTCCAGAAAGGAAAGCAGGGGTCTGCATTATAACAGTGATTTTCCCAATATTAACGATAAATTAGCCACAGACACCGTCATTTTTCTTCCTCATGACTAAGACTAATGTTAATACATTTGTCAGCCGATAAAGAGAATGAGATGATACACCCGCTTGAAACAAGATTGATGACCGATCCCCTGCCTCATGTACAGAGCGTGGGTTTATTTAAAACAGTGGACGGTCTTAATCAGCCGGACAGGACAGCCGACTATACCTCAAAGGACAGCGGCGGAAATCAGTATTACGCGCCGGACAGCGAGCCTTACAGGTCAGATCCCGACAAGGCCTTTTATGATGAGCTTAAGCAAAAATATAAAAGGACTACCGAACTCCAGCTCAGAAAAACCCAAAGGATAAGAACACTGCTCAGGGAATACGGACCTGAAATGTTTTACCTTATGGCGGATTACTGGAACAATAAACCTGTTGCATGAAAAATATAATGTGTTATATATTTATCCGCTATGTCAAATATTTCAAAAACACTCGTCATGATCAAACCTGATGCAGTCAACCGCGATTTGATTGGGAATATTATTGCCCACTTTGAATCAAACGGTTTAAAACCCGTAGCCATGAAGATGACCAGGCTGACAGGCGACAGCGCCAGGGAGTTTTACGCCGAGCACCTTGGAAAGCCTTTTTTTGAAAGCCTTGTTTCATATATGTCATCCGGTAAAATAGTAGCCATGGCCCTTGAAGGCGTTGACGCGGTTGTACGTGCCCGTGACCTTACGGGCGCCACTGATCCTGCCGACGCTAAAGAAGGCACTATAAGGAAGCTGCATGCCCTCTCCAAGGAGAAAAATTCCGTTCACGGCAGTGATTCGTCAAGATCAGCGGAGAGGGAAGTTAAGTTTTTTTTTGGTAACGAATAAAAAAACGATTTCCGTTAATAAAGAAAGTATAGGTGGAAAGTAAAAAGTTTTATGTAGCTTTATCCTGTATTAATCTTCCGTTGTGGTTTAAATCAAGGCTGATAAATAACCTTAATTTTGATTTGGCCTCGCTCTGGAAAAACGCGGATGTCAACACGGGATACCTGGAATACCGGGAAAAAATAAGAAACTTTAACGACTGGAAATCAATAGATCGTATTATATCCGAAGCCCGGGATAAATCGGTCGGTATTGTTACTGCCGCCGATCAGGAATATCCCGATCTCTTAAGAAATATTCATGATTTCCCCCCGGTCCTGTTTACCAGGGGTGACGTAACGCTTTTAAAATCCATGAACATCTCTCTCGTGGGAAGCAGGAATATAACAATGTACGGAAAAAGTATTGTTTCCGCTTTGGTGCCTGATCTTGTTGATGGGGGTTTTTGTACTGTAAGCGGCATGGCAAGAGGAATAGACGCGGAAGTCCACAGGGTTACATTACAGAAAAGCGGTAAAACAATAGCCGTACTTGGTTCGGGGCTTGATGTTATATATCCTGTACAGAACAGAAGGCTTTTTGATGATATAATTGAAAGAGGCGGGCTTGTAGTTTCGGAATTTGCTTTTGGCACACAACCTTTCAAAAATAATTTTCCGCAACGTAACAGGATCATTGCGGGTTTGTCCAGGGGGGTTGTTGTAGTTGAAGCCGGACATAAGAGCGGAAGCCTCATAACGGCAAGCCTGGCCGGAAGCTATTCAAGGGATGTGTTTGCGGTGCCGGGACCTGTTAACTCTGTTTTTTCCGAGGGTACAAATAATCTGATTAAGAGGGGAGCTATAGTCACGCTTTCGTCCAGGGATATTTTTGAACATTATGAATTGCTGTTTAAAAGCAAAAAGCCTTATAATATTAACAAGTTAACAGAAAAAGCCAGAATTTTGTTGAAATTGATAGATCCAAAAGGTATTGACCTGAATGAGTTATTAATGCTAAGCGGTTTACCTTTAGCAGAGTTATATTGTATTATTGAAGAACTCGAAAGTAATAAAAGAATATCCAGAGATGAGTTTGGGGTTTTCTTTTTAACGTAACGGAGGATGTTGTGACAAAAAAAAGCGGACAAAAATCTCTGGTTGTTGTTGAGTCGCCGGCAAAAGCAAAGACCCTGTCGAAATATTTAGGGAAGGACTATACAATAAAGGCTTCCGTGGGCCATGTTGTTGATTTGCCTCATGATAATCTGGGAGTGGACATAAAAAACGGTTTTGAGCCCTCATATAAAATAATGAAAGGCAAATCCAAGGTGTTATCGGAGATTTTTAAGGCAGCTGAAAAAGTTGATCAAATCTTTCTGGCTCCTGACCCTGACCGTGAAGGGGAGGCTATTGCAAAGCATATTTCCGATTATATT
>JAFGOL010000110.1 GCA_016926495.1 Oligoflexia bacterium | reverse complement strand
GATTATGAGTCTGCTGCTCTAACCAACTGAGCTATGGGCCCACGATAAAACAGGAATATATTATATTTTTTTGGTAGAATAAGTCAAGGATATAATAAGGGAATTGAAGGTAAATTGTTTTTGTTTATCGGTTAAAAACGGCATGTAAAATGTAAAAAACACTGATTTGAAAGGGTTTTTAAGGTTTTTGTAAAAAAATTTCATGTTTTTTAAGCAATGACCGTTAAGCGCAGGCGGGTACTTAAGATAAGGTTTTGGTATTAAAAGAGGAGGAAAAAAAATGCTGTCAAAAGAGCAGAAAGACAAGCTTCTTAAATTAGCCAGGACTACCGTGGAAAAGTATATAATAGAGGGCATTATCCCCAAGTTTGACGACAAGGACCCGTTGTTTGCCGAAAAACGCGGGGCTTTCGTGACGATCCACAATAAAGGGAGCTTAAGGGGCTGTATTGGCATGATAGAAGGGGCACAGCCGCTTTCAGACACAATCATTGAAATGGCGATAGAGGCGTCAACTAAGGACCCGCGGTTCATGCCGGTTGCGCCTGAAGAAATAAAGGATCTTGATATTGAGATATCAGTATTGACGCCGAAGAGAAAAGTGAAATCAACAGATGAAATTGAACTTGGAAAACACGGTGTCATTGTAAAGAAAGGTTCCGCAGGCGGGGTTTACCTGCCTCAGGTGGCAACGGAAACAGGATGGACAAAGGAGCAGTTCATGGAAAGCCTGTGTTCGGGAAAGGCAGGCCTGCCTCCGGACGCATACAAGGACCCGAAGACGGAGATATATGTGTTTGAGGCGGAAGTGTTCGGGGAAAGGCAGTGCGGGAAGGAATGAAGGCGGAGGGCGGAAGGAAATGAACGAAGCGCCGGAGGAAGGGATAGAATGCTATAACGTAAAGGTCTACGAAGCTGACGCCAAAGGCAGGGCGAATATAGCGGCAATCGCCAATTATTTCCAGAATTCGGCGTGGCGGCATTATATTTGTGTGGAAAAAGCACTGGGCCGGCTCATACCTGAAGGCAGCATCTGGATGATGGTCAGGCTGGAAATTGTCATAAAAGAAATCCCGCGCTGGGGCGAGGACATAAAGCTCACGACGTGGTCAAGGGGAATTGAAAAGCTTATGGCATTCAGGGATTTTTGTATAACGGATTTTGAAGGAAATGAAAAGGCAAAAGGCACGGCGTCATGGGTGGTAGTGGATGTTAAAAACAGGAAAATACAGAAACTCGGGCAATTGGCTGAAAAGTGGCCGTCGATAAAGGGCAGGTCCGCCCTGGGCAGGAACGCGGATAAGTTAAAAGAACTTGGAAATTGGATAGCGGGCAGGTTTTTTTCCGTGAGGTACAGCGACCTTGATGTCAACCGGCATGTTAATAACGTCAAGTATATAGAGTGGATAATGGACGGCTATTCCATGGAATTTATTGAAACTAATGAGATAGATAAATTTGAGATAAATTTTACAGGAGAGGCAAATTTTGGTGATGACGTTGCGGTTAACGCGGAACGGCTGTCTGAAAAACCGCTTGTATACATGCATAATATTGTGAAAAAGGGTGACGGCCTGGAAATTTGCCGCGCGAAGATAACCTATAAATAGAAATCCGTATATTAGTTTCGAGCTTCAAGTTCTGCTGTTTAAAAAACATGCAAGGACTCAGGCGGTGGTATAAACTCGAAATCTGAAATTTGAAACCTGAAACTGGAGACACATGAAACGAGCATTACTGGTCAATCCGTGGATCTATGATTTTAAGTGCCATGATTTCTGGGTGAAACCCTACGGCCTTTTGCGCATATCAACATTTTTGAAAGAAAACGGATTTGAAACAGACCTGATCGATTGTATGGGCAGGCATGATGAGGATATGGCGGAATACGGGGCAAAGGACAGACAGTTCGGCAGGGGTGATTTTTACCAGGAAGAACTTGATAAACCCGGGCCGTATAGAAAGGTCCCGAGAAAATACAAGCGTTACGGTTTCCCGGAGCCGGTTTTCAGGAAAAAGCTTGAAATTAAAAAGCGTCCCGACGTGGTCCTGATGGCTTCAAGCGTCACTTATGCGTATCAGGGGGTCTTTGACGCCATCAAACTTGTGAAAGAAACCTTTCCTGACGCGAAAATAATGCTCGGCGGCATTTACGCTACGCTTTGCCCTGAGCATGCGCGGGAAAAATCCGGAGCGCTCAGTGTGTGGAAAGGCGAAATAAACAATGATTTTATTTCCATGCTGAACTCGTATGCCGGCGCAAATATAAGAAACCTGCCCGAAACCGGAATGAACGAAGTGTTTCCTGATTATTCGTTTTATCCCGCCGCTCCCTACCGCTCCGTCAAATTCACGCAGGGCTGCCCTTTTGCGTGCACTTACTGCGCCATAAAAAAGTTTGGCGAAGGTTATTATCAGAGAAAGCAGGAAGGCATACTTGAGGAGATTGAAGGTTATGCAAACAAGGGCATAAAGGAGATAGCTTTTTACGATGACGCGTTGTTGTACAAAAATCATTTTATCAAGGGAATATTGAAACAGATCATCAAGCGCCGGTATAATTTTAATTTTCATCCTTCAAACGGGCTTCATGCGGCCTATATAGACGAGGAGACCGCGCAATTGATGAGGCAGTGCAATTTTATTGAGCCTAAAATATCGCTTGAGAGTTCGGATCCCGATGTGCAGAAAACAACAGGCGGAAAGGTCACAAATCAAATATTTGAGAGGGCAATAAGCAATCTTAAAAAATCCGGATATGCGGGTAATGATATCGGGGTATTTATACTTAACGGCCTTCCCGGGCAGGATGAGAAAAGCGTGATGTCGGATGTTGAGTATCTTAAAAAGTTGGGCGTTAAAATAAGACATTCTGTTTACTCGCCAATACCGGGCACTTTTGATTTTATGAGGTTAAAGCCGGAAATTAGGGCAGAGCTTTCGGCCGAGCCGTTAAAACAGAACGAGTACTATTTTCTCGCGATTAATCCTGATTATAACTGGGAAGCCAACCTGAGGGTAAAGGCAGAGATAGACAAACATAATAATAAGTCATAAGGTATAAGTCATAAGGCATAAGGCATAATGGGCATTTGTTTTATATTGTATTTATATATAAAATTGTATATAATTATTTAAATTTTCAGCGAAAGCGGGTGAAAATATGTCCAATTATAACCAGTATTTCATAAAAATGCAGGACGGGACCATTAAACAGATAAACCCGTTTACAGGGACAGAGGTCTGGACCGTGCCGGGCAGGGCGAGCAAGCCGATAAACAATGCAATACCTGAACACGCAAAAAAGATGGAGAAAACAAGGAAAAAAGAGGATTTTTGTAATTTTTGCGAGGCAAAATACCTGAATACGCCGCCTGAAAAGGAAAGGCTTGTTAAGATAGGGAAAAAATACCTGCCTTTGGCAAATCTTAAGCCGCTGATGCTTGAGGCGACGAAACCCGTTTTCCGCCGCATTCCCAATCTTTTTGAAATAGTTACCATGGAATACTGGAAAAAGAACTTTGATTTTAAGATTACCGAGGAAACGGCAAAAGCAAAAGACGATTATCTTTCGGACAAGCGTGGTTATGATCATGTAATGAACGTGGTCAACATGAAACTCACACTGCTGGGGCAGGACCCGGCAAAGGTTGATGAGAGTAAGAAACTGGATTATGCTGACGCGTTTTTCGCGGGAGGCCACGAGCTGATAGTGGCCCACAGGCATTTTGTAAAAGGCGCCGAGTTCGACACCCAGCTGTGCTCCTCGGGCGAGCTTTCGCCGTCTGAGCACAAGGAATACCTTAAATTTACCATACGCGGCATGCTTAACATTTATAAAAACAACAAGTACGTCAGGTATGTGTCTATTTTTCAGAACTGGCTGAAACCCGCGGGCGCTTCTTTTGACCATCTTCACAAGCAGCTTGTGGCAATTGACGAGTGGGGAGTGTCCATTGAACGCGAAATGGCCCTCCTGAGAAGGAACCCGAACATATACAATGAGATGGGCGCGAACCTCGCGGCATATTTCAACCTTGTGATAGCCGAGAACGACCATGCCATAGCTTTTGCCGATATAGGGCACAGGTATCCTACAATATGCGTTTTTTCCAAGAGCACGGAAATTTACCCTTACGACCTTAAAGAAAAAGAGCTTGCGGGATTTTCGGACATAATACACGCCATGCACGCGGCGCTTACGTCACAGATATCGGCGAACGAGGAATGGTATTACACGCCCAAGGACTCGATAGACATAATGCCGTGGCATATACTTATCAAGCTGCGCGTCAACACCCCGGCCGGTTTTGAAGGCGGGACAAAGATCTACATTAATCCGTCCTCGCCGTATGACTTAAGGGACAGGATAATAACCAGGCTTTTGGAACTGCGCAAGGAGAAAAAAATAGCAAAAATGTCCATAGGCGGGGAATGCGACGCAAAACCAAATCCATTGAGGTATTACCGGAGGGGGACCAGATGAAAAATATGTTTTTTTACTGCACGCTTGCGCTGGCGGTATTTGCAGCGGGATGCGGCACGGCAGAAGTTAATACGGGGTCGGGGATACAGGACGCGGGCAGCTTGCTGTCTGACGGGCCCGGCGCCGGGATCACTCCAGGCACTCAAAATCCTGACCGGATGAAAGAGGAAAAACCGGGCGAATCACTGGAAGCTTCTGCGGCTAGGCTGGACGCCGAAACTGTGGCTTTAATAGGCAAGTATGTGCTTACCAAGCAGAGGTATAAAGTCATTACCGAATACATGAGGCAAAAATTCGATTATACGCTTACAAAAGAGCAGGAGAAAGAATTTATAGAATACATAGTAAATAAAAAGCTTATGGCTATGGAAGGCAGGTCCCTGGGTTACGCGGACAGAGAGGATATAAAGATTAAGTATGACTGGGACTTTGACGACATCATTTCACACATATATTACGTCGAAAATGTCGAGAAAAAGGCGGCTGTGGGTTCTTCGCAGGCCGCGGCCTATTATGAAAAGAATAAAAGTGATTTCACCGAGATTAAGGCCCAGCACATTCTGGTAAAGAGCAAAGACATGGCGAAAAATCTTTATAAAAGGATAATACAGGGCGAGAATTTTGACGAGCTGGCTAAAAAATATTCAGAGGATGAGACAACAAAGGCCGCGGGAGGCGGGCTCGGTTTTTTTGCGAAGGGCGTGATGGTGCAGGAATTTGAGGACGCGGCTTTCATGCTGGGAAAAGACACGGTTTCCGAACCGGTTAAAACTGTTTACGGCTGGCACCTTATAAAGGTGCTTGAAAAGAGGCAGATATCCTTTGACGACTCAAAGGACAGGATAATGAAAATGATGCGGGAAAAAAAGACAAAAGAAGTTTTTGATTCTGCGCTTTCGGAACTTAAGAAAAAATACAAGGTGCAGGTAAACAAGGACGTCTTAAAGTAAAATTGACGGTTGTCGATTGACGATTGCCGGTTAAAGTCATATCAAACCGTTTAATTCCCGAAAAAAGAGGAAAAAAATGAGATACAGAAGGATGCTATTGCTTATTGCCGCAGCCACAGCGTGTTTAATCGCTTTTTCCTGCGCGCCGAGGGTCATAGTAAAGAATACCGAATCCGTTCTGACGGAGAAAATGATACCAGTTGCCGACGAGGAGATGCCGTCGTGGCAGGACATGATAAAGAACGGAAAGGATTCGGAACAGAGGGCAAAGGGGGCTTTCTGGGCCGGCCAGTATTATTACAACAAAAAGGACTGGGATAACGCCCTCAAATATTTTTCCTATAATGAAAAATATTACACGGACGTGGAGTGGGGTTACCTTTCCGTATTCAGGGCCGTGGATATTTATGCCGGAAGGAAGGAAACGGACACCGCGGTTGAAAAGATAAAATTGCTCATGGAAAAAAGGCTGCAGTTTCCGGCTTTCAAGGCGGCGGTGAACCTGCAGCTGGATGAAATACTTAAAACTTTGCCTGCAGAAGAGCTGGACAGGCTTTATGAAAAACACGCGCATAAGTTAATAGACGAGATGATATTATACAGGCAGTGCAAAGCTGCGTTTGCTGAAAATGATTTTGAAAGGTTCTTTAAATACGCCGGAAGCTTCCTTTTTCAGTTCCGCGACAGTGAGTATTATGATGAGATACAGAAAAAATTCAGCGAGTCGGCAAAATACAAACCTGTAAACGGCAGGAGCATAGGAGTTATCATACCTTTGACCGGTAAAAGCATGGGTATAGGAGCGGTGATAAGGAACGGCCTGGAAATAGCCCTGGGCGAGTATAACGAGGGAAGGGAAGAATCCAAAAGAGCCGGGCTGGTATATGTCGATGAAGCGGCCGCGAACCTTGAAGAGCTGGTTTTAAAGGCGATAGAACGGGATAATGTAATAGCTTTCATAGGGCCCACATACAGCAAGACGGTAAAACAGATACTTCCAATAATGCAGCAGTATAATACGGTCCTGTTTTCCCCGACGGCGGCGCAGCCGGAACTTGTTGAAAACAACGATCTTTTCTTCAGGAACTGCGGCACTGCGCGGGGACAGGCAAATGCCATGGCGAAATATATAATAGAAAACACCCGGTTTAAGAAAATGTCTACCATATATTCGGATGACAATTACGGAAAGACCTTAAACGACGCTTTTACCGCGAAATTTACCGCGCTCGGCGGCACTATCCTCAAGCAGGCGGGATTCAAGCCGGATACGAATGATTTCAGGCAGCAGATAGTGGCCCTGGGCGGGGTTGACGCCATGCTCCTAAAGTCTAAAAGGGCGGAAGAAGCGCAGGCGCTGTCGGCCGAGATGGAGGCCGCGGGCAAGCGGATCCAACAGAAATTATTTGATTACCTCAACCTTTATCAGGATGAGGAAGTGCCGCTGCCCACGCCGGGCAGAAATACGAAAGACATAAAACCGGTCGTCTCCGCAGCCATATTGCATTTCTCTCCGCTAGGCGAGCGCGTAAAAAAATACATGATCGACGATGAAATGACAAAAAAGCTCAGCTATACGATCGCGAAGGACCCCAGGATAAAGGTTTTCAAGCAGAGCGCCACTGACGCCGCAATGTCTGATATAGGGCTGGAACCGGCTGATCTTGACAGGGAACTTGCCTTAAGCGTCGCCGCAAACGTCGGCGCCGACATGCTCATATGGGGCAGGATAGTGGAAGCCGAATCCGACACCGTTTACGCCAACTTTGTGCCGGAGGAATACCTGGACGCTAACGGCACGACCAGGTATACATACAGTTTCACCCAGGACGATTATTTTGATTTTACGGTTGTAATAAACGTACTTTCCAGGGCAGACGAGGCAGTGGTTGATACCATAACCTTTAATTACAGGAAAATAAAGGAGCCGCGGTTCAATCCAATGGAAGTCGAGGCCCTTTATATTCCGGCGATAGACAGAAAAATGGTGCTGATAAAGGACCAGCTTAAATTTTACGATTTTGACCTTCCTATGTACGCCAGCTCGGCAATGGGCAGCCCGTACATTTCCGCTTTTATGGAGAGTGTCGAAGGAACCGTATACGCCTCGGAATTTTATCAGGATGAAACCTACGCGCCCGCGCAGGAGTTTTTACGCAAATACAGGGAAAAATACGGCGTGAACGCCGACGTCATAGCGGCGAATTCCTATGACGCCATGAGCATCATATGCGCGCTTGTGTCAAGCAATATAGAATCCCGCGAGAATTTCAAACAGGTGCTATCCGGAGTCAGGAACTATGAGGGCGTGAACGGCGCGTTCTCATTTGACTCGACGGGGGATTCTGTCAGGGATTATTTTATTATGAAGCTTAGCGGGGGCGAGGCAAAATTTCAAAAGAAAGTAAAGGGTGAATGACGTGATATACCGGAGGCTGCGTGGTGTAAAAGACACGTTTGGGCCGGAAAGTTCTGCGTGGCAAAAGACCGTTGAAACGGCCCGCTCGGCTTTTGAAAAGTACGGGTACAACCTTATAATTACCCCGGTGATAGAGGAAAAAGCT
>JAFGOL010000001.1 GCA_016926495.1 Oligoflexia bacterium | reverse complement strand
GGAGCTGGCAAGGGTGGATGCCTCAGGGCAAAAACGTCTTAGCATTAGGGACGTAAAAAGGGATTTGGGCGTTGAGGTTACCGTAAGGTCGCAGGACGAAATGAACAGCCTTGTTTTCGATAATTACAGGCAGTACGTGATCAATATAGAGGCTGACGAAGAGGACCTCGTAATTAACAACGCGTCAAATGTAATAATAACCTCGGGAAGGGAATTAAATAAGCTTGCGATAAACAACGCAAACAACGTAATGATCAAAAACATATCGGCAACCCAGGTAGCCATAAATAATTCACGGGGCGTGACCGTGGATTCCTGCAGGTTCCGGGACTCCGTGCAGGGTATACTTTTAAGCGGTTCTGAGGATGTAATGGTCAGGGACAGCGTTGTTCAACTAAATCAATAATATTCATTTTCCGAATAAATATCGGTAAGGGCCTTTCTCGGCCTGGGATAATCCTCGTCGGGATGCGGGTATCCGACTGTTATTACAAGGTCCACGTTTTTTCCCGCAGGTATTTTCAGTATCTTCTTTAATGCTTTTTCGTTAAACCAGCCGAGCATGCATGTGCCGAGTCCCAGTTCAGCGGCGCGCATGCAGAAATGCTCGGCAGCGATGCCTATGTCTATGAGCCTGAATTGCTTTTTCCTGATCATACCCCCGATGATCGAGGACAGGTTGGCATTTTCAGTAACCACAACCACGAGTACGGGAGCCGTAAGGCTGAAGTGATTGAATGAAATGAATTTGCCGAATGTTTCGCCGGCGGCTTTTTCCCGGAGTTCCGGATCGTCAACAACAATGAATTTCCAAGGCTGCGCGTTGCACGCTGACGGGGCAAGGCGCGCTGCTTCAATGCATTGCAGGATTTTATCTTTTTCAACAGGGGTGTTAAGGTATTTTCTGATGCTTTTTCTTTTAAGCGCGAGATCAACAAAGCTCATCTTAATATCCTAAAATCATTGATTAAAATAGTCAATTGACATTGCCTGATTTTATGGTGAAATTCATAGTTATGAAAAAGGCAGTGGCTATCCTTATTGTTGTTACTTTTGCCCTGTATCCTTCGGGCACTTACGCGAGCAAGATGAAAGAAATCGGTTATACCGCCGCTTACGGCGTTCTTGCGGGTACCATAGTCGGTGTCGCATCGCTGGCCTTTTCAAGCAACCCCGGAAGCCATTTGCGCAATATCGCGGTCGGAGCTTCGCTGGGACTTTACGCCGGTATCCTGCTGGGGGTTTACCTTGCTTACGGAGTTAAGCTGGAGCCTGAAGTTGAAAAAATAGACGAAGACGAGGAAGATTACGAGGATGAAGACGAGGAAGAGGAGGATGCCTACTATTATTTTTATGATTTCAGCAACATGGACGGTTTGCTGGCGTCCCAAAACAATATGTATACCGATTTTTACAATCTTCCGCCGGACAGGCTCAATCAAAGGCAGCAACAATTACAGGGAAAGTCAATTGTAGTTCCGCTTTTTATTTATAATTTTTAACGGTGCGCGCCAATGCTTTATGTAAACGCAAGGCTTCTTAAAACGTATGGTCGCAAGGTCAGGGAAGGGACCGTGCTTTTTTATGAAAACGAGCCCGGTAACAGCATGTACGTCATATATTCCGGCAAGGTCAGGATCTCGAAAAAAATCGAGGGCAGGGAAAAGACCTTGGTAATACTTCAGGACGGCGATTTTTTCGGAGAGATGGCCATTATTCTTAAAGAGCCCAGAACAGCTACAGCGACCTGCGTTACTGATTCCGAAGTGCTTGAAATTGATTCCGCGGGTTTTGACGCGATGATCAGGAAAAGCCCCGACATGGCGCTGAGGACGATAAAAACACTTGCGGACAGGATCAAGGCAGGCAATGAAATGCTCATGATACTTTCGCGCACCGATCCGGAAGAAAGGGTCATTTTTTATATCCAGCGGCTTGCAAGGCAGAGCAGCACAAAGGTTGAGGACGGCGTGCAGATCTCGCTTGATTTTAAGGAACTCATTGATTTGCTTGGCATAAGGGAGCAGGACCTTATTTCCGCCATGGAGAAGTTGAAAAGGTCGAGCCTTTGTTATAAATTGAGGCAGAATTTTTACGTGGTTACTGAACCGGGCAAACTTGGAAAATTTATCGAGTTTTTGCGCGGACAAAAAAAGCAGGAGAAATAACAGATGGAAACACTTGCGGGTCACGAGAATGTGACAAAGATATACAGCGAGATATCAAAGGTTATAGTGGGCCAGAAATACATGATGGAGCGCCTTTTGATAGGGCTTCTCTGCGACGGGCACGTGCTTGTGGAAGGAGTTCCGGGACTTGCCAAAACACTCACGGTAAAAACCCTCAGCGACGTTCTGGATTTGGACTTTAAAAGGGTGCAGTTTACGCCCGACCTTTTGCCCGCGGACCTGATAGGCACGGTTATCTATAACCAGGCGGACGGCAGGTTTATACCCAAAAAAGGACCCATATTCACAAACATACTGCTGGCCGACGAAATCAACAGGGCGCCGGCCAAGGTACAGTCAGCCCTGCTTGAGTCCATGGCGGAAAAACAGGTTACCATCGGTGACGAAACCTATAAGCTTGACGATCCCTATCTTGTGCTCGCGACCCAGAACCCCATAGAGCAGGAAGGGACCTATCCCCTGCCCGAAGCCCAGATGGACAGGTTTATGCTTAAGTTAAAGGTAAGCTATCCGAGCAGGGAAGAGGAAAGGGTAATAATGGACAGGATGACGGGCTTTGAAATACCCATGGCCGCGTCCAGCATTACCGCCGCGGTCCTTAAATCAATGAAAAAGGCAGCGACATCCGTGTACCTGGATGAAAAGATCAAATCCTATATTCTTGAAATAGTGTTTGCAACAAGGGAGCCTGCTTCTGCCGTAGAATACGGAGCGTCGCCCAGGGCAAGCATATACCTCCTGAAAGCCGCAAGGGCGCACGCATACATACAGGGAAGAAATTTCGTAATTCCCGAAGACGTCAAGGCCGTTGTGTACGACGTGTTAAGGCACAGGGTCATAGTAAGTTTTGAGGCTGAAGCGCAGGGCTTAAGCAGCGACGACATTATTAAAACCATACTTGATCACG
>JAFGOL010000109.1 GCA_016926495.1 Oligoflexia bacterium | reverse complement strand
GTAATAAATTCAAGTGAATCCATAAAAAGATTCTGCATATCCGGAGCAAGGTGCTTTTTAAGGAATGACTCTTCGAACGAAGCATTATGGGCGATAACAGGCGCGCCGGAAATAAAATCAATCAATTCGTCCCTGATATCTGAAAGCTCCGGAGCATCCCTTACCAAATCATCATTGAGTCCGTGTGTAAGCACTGTAATTTCGTACGGTATATGCTGACGCGGATTAACCAGGCTATGATACCTGGATATTATATTCAAATCCCTGTCTATCCGTATGGCGCCAACCTCTATTATCCGGTTTTTCTGCGGATCAAGACCTGTAGTTTCAATATCAAGAATTACGTATTGATCCACGACCGCCTCCATAATGATTAACTAATTTTTACATACAGCCTAATTTTGTTAAACTCAAGAACTTTACTTACAGGGTATTATAAATTATAATTACCCTCGATGAATACCGGATTATATATAACCGCGCTGTCTGTATTTGTTTTGCTGAACATAAACTCCGTCAATGCCAAAACATTCAAGCAGGTTGCCGATTTCAGAAGCGAACTGGGCAGCCTTGCTAAAAAATACGGCAGGGCAATAAACGAGCCTCAAAAACCCGAACCTGAGAATAAAAAAATCGAATTAACCGAAAAGGCAAAAATCCTTAAAAAAGAATATGAAAGAAACACATTGATAGGAAAAAAAATCACCCTTAAAAACCTCATCATCATGGAAATTGCCTCTGACAGGTTAATCTTCAGGGATGAAGCCGAGGGGCAACAGGCTATTTTTCATTACACTTCGGAACAAAAGGCTAAAGTAAAAAGACAGGTAACGGACAACCCCGGGAAAAAATTCTCTGTTACAGGAAAATTCCTGAAGCTCTCTGATTTTGCCGAATTTAATTTTGTCAGGGCATCCATTCAGCATTAATTACTACAGGCAATACACGGTCCTGAGTCCAAGCTCAAATGATTTGGAATAAACCGAGTCCGGAAATGTAAATTTCTTAAATGACGATTTAAAAATAAATCCCAGGGAGACATAAAAATACGGGAGCGGAAAAACATCAACCCCGGCACCCACGCTGTAAGAAAAATACTTTTCCAGCTCGCTCCTGGACAGCATGCCTATACCCGCGTACAGAGAACTGAACCTTGAATATGACAACCTGCCCTTGAAATTCACGCCTATATCCCTGACCGACGTATAGATGCCCTCATAAAACCTGCTTTTGGGAATATACGACGTGTAAAATTCCCACAGGAATTTATCCCTGATCAGTTCAAAACCCATACCTGCCGTATATCCTGTTTTGGGCGCAAGCGTGTTGGAACTCATTATTCTCTCGCCTATAGAAGAATTGAACCCCACGAATATATTAAACCTTCTCTTGTATTCTATGGAATTTTCAAGCACGCTCATGTCAAGCACGGGTTGTTCCTTTGCCGAAACAAGGGGCAACATCATATTTATAAGTATCAGAATTATCATTTCTTAAAGGCTATCCTTGACGCGAGTTTACCGCGGTTTTTACCGGCGGTATTGTCAACACCGGCAGTGACGGGCAACAAGCTTGACGCGACATCCAGAATACCGCCGCTTGCGAGCTTACCGGCAAGGCCTGTGTTCGCGGAAACCCCCGACACAATAACCTTTTTAAGCTTTCTGAAATCCGTTGATACGTTTTTTGAAATCAGTACTGAAACAGCACCCGTAACAAAAGCGGTAGCCTGTGAAGTACCTGTTAGATATCCGTACCTGTTGCCCGGTAATGTTGAGTAAATATTATCGCCGGGCGCGGCTATATCGACTGTACGCCGGCCATAGTTTGATTCCTTAATTAATTTCCCTGACTTATTCACGGAAGCGACCGAGATCATGTTAGGCAGCCTGTAACATGAGGGATAATATGAAACATCATCGGTATTATTAGCCTCGTTGCCGGCGGCCGTTATCACAAGTATGCCCTTTTCCTCCGCCTTTTTCAGCAACGAGTATTCCTCCGAAGAAAAACCGGGGCCTCCTCCGCTGTAGTTAATTATATCCGCCCCGTTGTTTATAGCGTACCTGATGGAAGCGATCAAAGCTCTGAAAGGATCGTATTCCGAGCCGGACCTTGGATCATAATTTTTCAAAACCATAATTGAAACATTTGAAGCCACGCCTGCGATACCCTTTTTATTACCTGATACCGCGCCGATAATACCGGCAATATGCGTTCCGTGCCCGTGATTATCGGTCAAATCATTATTATTTCCGGCGAAGTTCCACCCGTATACATCGTCGATAAAGCCGTTTCCGTCATCGTCGATACCGTTGTTTTCCCTGCTCTTTCCGTGCCTGTCAAGCCCGGTTTCACCCGGATTTTTCCAGATATTCGACGCAAGGTCTTCATGCTTAATATCAGCGCCCGTATCAATAACAGCTACTGTCACCCTTTTTCCGCCTTTTGCCATCAGCCATGCCTGTTCGGCATTTACTGCCTTAATACCCCAGTTCCTTTTGTAAAACGGATCATTAACCGGGTTATATTCTTTTGACGGCGTACGGCCCGTACGCGAGGGAAATTCAGCAGGCAGCATTCTGGCGGCCTCGGGTTTTGCAAGCTTAAGAACACTCACACTGTTATGCTGCCTGTAAATATTGACAGAATGATAACCGGCCAGTACCGCAAGCGACGAAATAACAATTGTTAACAGCAAGTGTTTCAAGAAATCCCCCCTGCAGGATATCCGTTCCCTGTATGATTACTAACATGCAATGCCTGTGCCAATGTTTTTATTTATAACTATTTGAATTTAATGGATATTTCGGGGCTCAAAAAAGCTGCACAGGCATCAATACATATCAAAAATTACACAGGGTGTCTAATGTTTTTACATATCGATAAAAATAAAGCTGTAGTGTAGAATGTGAAAATATGGCTGACAAAACATACAAGATACTGATCGTACACCCGAATATTGATGAAACAGTCGGCATGCGCGAGATCCTTGAATCGGAACCTGACAGGGATTACGAATTCGAAATTGCCAGCAGCGAAGACGAAACAATAATGCATATAATGCAGTCCCTGCCCATACTGGTAATCATAAGGTATGACGAAAGAAACCTCTCTACCTCCAAGATAATCAAGACGCTAAACAATCTGCCCATATCCTCGCGTCCCGGGGTACTTGCTTTCGGGCCGAGTATAAACATAAGAATTATGCGGCAATTATCGGTACTTGGCTCCCTGGACTACATTAATGAGCCGATCTCGGCCATAACCCTCAGGATTAAGGTAAAAAACGCCATAGGCACAGTTGAATTCAACAGGGAGCAAAATGCGTCAAAAAGCAGAAAACAGGAAACGCAGGACAAGGACCTTACAGCCCAGGAGATAAGCGACATAAAAGAAAATAGAAAAGCATCCGCTGAAAACGCAAGACCGGAATTTAAAATTGACATTGAAAAGGTTGAGGCCCAAACACGAAGATTCAGCAATATAAACTGGGAAGTAAACGAGGATCAGTGCAAATCAACCAAGGGGAACTGGGTATTCCTGGCGGACGGCCCCGCGCCTGATATGGGGAAATGGGACAATATAGAAAAAGGCAAATGGCAATGGAAATGGAATGACAGCGTGCAAAGTGAGACTGATGAATTACCTGACTTTTTCTTTGAAGGCATAGAGCCCATCTGGACAAAAGGCAACTGGGAAAACGGAAAATGGGTAATGGCCGGTAAAAAGCCGTCCCTGAGCCTTAAATCTAAAAAAGGCGAAACCCCAAAAAGCATTATAAACTTCGAAAACAACAAACCGGAAATCAGCGAAGACATTGATTTCATACTTCCCGACGGAATACTCGAAGACCTTGCCAAAACCTTTCTTGTGGAAGGTGAAGCGAGAGTCCTGGGTATTCTCAGAAACTGCCATTACTCCAACGAAAAAATGCTGAAAATAATACCTCTCATAAAACAGCGGGCGTTGGAAATTGATATCAAGTCCGGAGATAAGGCCGATACGGAAATGCCAGCCGGAAAATGGATACATATAGGCAAATCTC
>JAFGOL010000108.1 GCA_016926495.1 Oligoflexia bacterium | reverse complement strand
TCCAAAAGAAAGAGGATAAAGGACACGGAACCCGTTGCGGTAATCCAGGCGGACAATAAGACACCTCACGGGGTGGTTGTAAACGTGCTGGACATAGTGAAGCAATGCGGCATAACCAAAATAGCGATTGCCACAGAAAAGAAAAAGGCGGAGTAATGAAAAAAATAATAAGGATCAGGTACGCCCTTGTGTTTATCCTGATACTCTTTGTAATTTCGCTGAGTTCCAAGGACGGGATAATCTATCTTTTCAGGCTTAAAAGCGAGATCCGGGAACTGAAAACCGAAATTGACGAACTTACAACGGCAAATAACGATATTAACAAAAAGACAGAAAGCATAAAAAAAACTCCCCGTTTTTATGAAATTTATGCTAGAACAAAGCTGGGAATGATAAAAAGTGACGAGATCGTTTACGAAGTTAAAGACTGATGAGTAACACATTACTGACAGAACTTAAAAAAGGCGACATAGCGGAAATAATCGCCTTTGCCGGAGGAGTTGCAATGCTCGCAAGGCTTAAAGCCATGGGATTATCGGAAGGCAAAATTATAAAAAAGCTCTCTGATATAAGGATGGGCGGCCCTGTTATTCTGCTTGTTGACCGCGCAAGGATCGCTATAGGCAAAGGTATGGCAAACAAGATCATAGTAGAAAAGCAAGGCAATGAAGAACTGTAAGGAATATTGCGCTGCTCATCCGAAAATAGAATCCGACATACTACTGGTAGGGCATCCCAATGTCGGTAAAAGCGTTTTATTCTCCAGAATAACAGGCATCAAAACAATAGCATCCAATTATCCCGGCAGCACCGTATGTTACATGGAAGGCAACACGGGCTACAATAACGAAAATTACAAGATAATTGACGCGCCCGGTACCTATTCACTTGAGCCTGTAGATGACGCGACAAGGGTAACGGTCAGCCTGCTCAAAAATTCACAGAGAATAATCAACGTTGTAGACGCGACACACCTTGAAAGGCATCTGCCCCTTACAATAGAATTGATCGAACAAAAAAAATCCATGGTTATCGCTCTTAACATGAGTGATGAGGCACGGCACCTCGGAGTGGATATTGACGTTAAAAAACTGTCCGCCCGGCTTGGAGTTCCTGTTATCCCCACGGTCGCAAGGACCGGAGAAGGCGTGAAAGAGCTTGTGGAAACGGTTCTTGCACAGCCCCTGACAAGGGAGTCATTTTCAACTGCGCTGAATCCTCACCCGCATATACCCAGGCACAATGAATATACAGATAAATCGTCAATCCCGGCCGGACCGCATATGCACCTTAAGAGGGATATTGTATGGAAAAATATTTACGAAATAGTTGAAAGCGTTCAAACCCTCAGGCACCGTCATCATACATTCAGGGACATGCTTGAAGATTTAAGCGTTCAGCCTTTCTGGGGCTTCATTGTCGCGGTGTTATCCCTTTTGGCATCGTTCGCCCTGATCCGCCTGACAGGAGAATTTTTAATTAACGGAAGCGTGGGAATTTTCGGCGAACCGTGGTTTGAAATTCCGTTCGGTATTGAGCCTGTTTTTGAAAAAATACTTAAACCCTTATTAATGAAATTATCCGTAATGCTTGGCAGCGGGTCACTCGCGCATAAGATCCTGATAGGAAACCTTATAAACGGGGACATAGATTTTGTACAGTCATTCGGCATTTTAACTTCCGGCCTGTTTATACCCATAGGCGCCGTATTACCGTACATTATAAGCTACTACTTTGTCATATCGTTGCTGGAGGATACAGGGTACCTTCCGAGACTGGCCGTATTTTTAGACAGCATCATGCACAGGATGGGGCTGCACGGTTACGCGATCATACCGACCCTGCTGGGCATAGGCTGCAACGTTCCGGGAATACTTGCCACAAGGATACTTGAAACCAAACAGCAGCGTTTTATCACGTCAACGCTGATCTCCATAGCGGTTCCATGCGCCGCGTTGCAGGCAATGATAATAGGTTTTGTGGGAAGGGCCGGCTTATGGGCGGTTGCCTTTATATACGCAACGCTTTTTATAACGTGGTTTGTAGTGGGGTTTATTTTAAAATACACGGTTAAGGGATATAAACCCGAACTGTTGCTTGAAATACCTCCTTACAGGCTCCCGTCCTTTTCGGCATTAAAAGACAAGGTACTGGGAAGAATTTTAGCCTTTATTAAGGAGGCGATACCTATTGTTGTTTTATCCGTTTTTATTGTTAACGTACTCTACATGATCAATATTTTCGACTATATTGCAGACTTTTTCGCACCCTTGATAACAAGGCTGTGGGGCATGCCCAGGGAATCCATAGTCCCCATGCTGATAGGAATTTTGAGAAAGGACGTGGCAGTGGGGCTTTTCGCACCCTTAAACCTTACGGTCAAGCAGCTTATTACGGGCAGCGTTGTCTTATCAATGTTCTTTCCGTGCATCGCCACGTTCGTTGTTTTAATAAAGGAACTGGGAATAGTTTCCGCAATGAAAAGCACGGCAATAATGCTTGTCGTGGTTACGGTTGTTGGGAGCCTGATAAACCTGATACTCTAAAGTCAGGGCACCGCATCAAGACGCCGTATGTGCATAAAACTACTTAATCTCTCCGGTCTGCTCATCAATAGCGGATAAAGTGCCATCCTCTAACTGCCCGCTTTCGCAAAGCTCCACTGCCTTGTTAAAGGCAGGCTCTATCACGGCCTTTGTCATGCGGGAAAGATGCTGGTTGTACGCAACATAACGGCAGATTCCTTCAGCACCCATTTCAGGCAAATCGTACAGTATACGTTCCGGTGACGTGGCGTATGTGTCATTCAGGGTGGCTGCTGCTGCTTTTGTCGGCGTTACAAGGTCGGTAAATACCGCAAAACCTGTTGTTACCGCTAGCAACTTCGCTGAAACCCTGTTTTTTACCCTCCCAATCAATTCCGCAATTTCTTTATCGCTAAATGCTGCAGATGTAACGCCTTCTGCTTTGCAAAGAGTTTCTATAACTTTGCTATTATTTTCTATAAATAAGGAAACTGATTCATCATTTGATAAAAGACCTCTGACTAATTCCTTAACTTCTTCTATGTTGCCACACTCATTATACTTTTACACATAAAAACACCCCGCAAAATAAGCCATATTACCAAATAGCGCAAAAATGATACCAATATAAAATTTCTTAATATTTCAACGGGTTACATAAACCGCCCCCATAAATAAGCTGTTTAAAATTTTGACAATTGTATTTTATGCCTTATAAAGATAGTATTTATATTATGGACGCAAATTACCTTAATAAAATAAAAGACGAGTTAATTTATAAAATAAAGAATAATTTTGACGTTAGCAGCATAATACTTTTCGGCTCCTATGCCCACGGGCAGCCTACGGAAAACAGCGACCTTGATTTACTTGTCATACTGGATGACGAAAGTTTTTCCAAAACCTATATGGAAAAAATACAAAAAAGGCTAAACATTTTAAAATGTCTTGGCGACATGGGCGACAGGATCCCCATAGACCTGCTTGTATACACTAACAGCGAGTGGAAAAAATTACTGGAAAACGGCGGCTCTTTTATTGAACAGATAAACACCAAAGGTGTGCGCATATTATG
>JAFGOL010000107.1 GCA_016926495.1 Oligoflexia bacterium | reverse complement strand
TTCTTCAAAGGAAAGAGGAATCTGCATGGGATTAAAATTTGTTGAAGTTATTGCCGTATTCTGCCCAATCCATGTCCTGAGTTCGGTTTCATCTTCAAAAGGGCCTTCCTGCTCAAGCCTTTCCCTGAAAAGCCTGATCTCCTCGTCACTTAACCTGTTGTCAATTACCTTGATCATATCTATTTCCGAATTGTTAACATTGATGGAACCCGAGGAAAATACCGTAATGATTGGGGATATGAAGTCGCACAATTCATCCGTCATACCCTCTATCATATGCATCTCGCTGATTGTAAGCATTGCCGAATTTCTGGCTGAATACGGAGGGTTCTGCCTTTCGTAATAGTTATTTTCGTCACCTCCGTTCCTTGAATCGGTGTCGGTGTCTATCCAATCCACTATATTATTAAGCATTTCATCAAAATACTCGATGGGGTACCTGTGTCCGAAAGATTCGTCCGATTCTATCTTGTTCGCGTAATGAGTACCCATTATTTCCTTGAATTTTTGTATCCCCTCCTCGGTTTGGGCCAGGATATTTATATTAAGCTTTGAATCAAGTCCCTCAATGCCCTGTTCAAACGAACCCACGCCGGATATGTTAATCTTTTCCTTAATTTCCTTAAGCATCTCCCTTGTTCCGAGATCAGCCTCGTCATCTATTTCTGAGCTTACAAAAAGCGCTTCCGGCGGAGGAAAAACAAAGGGCAGCGACCAGACAAGATCAAGTATGGCGTTCGGGACCTTAAATCCGCCCATATCCGCTCCCCTGATCTTTTTAAGGATGGAGAGCCTTAACAGGGCTATATTTACCGATGATCTTGCCAGGTAATACGCCCTGAGATTATCCTTGTAATTGGCCGCAAGGGTCGTTGATATCCTCGCGTTGTAATTAAGCTCAATGACAAGAACGGTTATAACCGCCACGCAGGTTACAACTATAAGAAGCGCTATACCCTTGTTACTATTCCTAAGCAGTTTACTCATTCTCGTCACCTGATTGTTCCGCGGGCTGACTCACATTTTGCTGTCCCTCTGTATTGTCCAACTGCAATACCGAATTATTATTGGGATTCAATACCTTGATCTGTTCAATCACCGTGAGTTTTTTGTCCTCCAGGAAGGGGTGTTTAAGCACCAGGGTAACTTCAACGGCCTCCGGAAACGTATTGGCGGAATCTCCCTCTGTGGAATCCCATTTTTCAAGCCACTTGCCCTCTTTTGTAAAACTTCTGCTGGAAAAATATTTAAATGAAACCGATTCCACGTCCGAGGCCAGTACATACACGTTACCACCTTCCTCAAGTTTATCGTCTATAAAACCGGACTCCCTCTTGTAAAGATTGTTAACACCTGGATTATCAAGTGCCCTGTCAACATAATATGACACCTCGCACGTATCGGTTTCCCTTGTGTTCCTGTACATCCTCCTGTGTGAAGACGAGGTAAAAGTGAGTTTGTCCCTGGTGCCTATAAAAACAGACGCCATGACATAATCGTCATTAAGCTGATAAAGCTCTATCTTCTGCTTCCTGTACTGCTCGCCGAGTTTTGTATCCGAAAAAGCGTGAAAAGCCAGAGAAACGTCCCTCTCAATATGCCTGAGCGCCGTTCTCAATGTATGATAATAATCACTCTCCACCGAGGTTTTTTTGCTTATTTTAAAACCCTGCGTGGTGCTGGATACGGTAAACAGGGATATAATTGAAAATACGGCAAGGGCTATTATAACCTCTATCAGGCTCATCCCTTTAGATCTGCGGAACATAATTCTGCACCACCTTGTAATCAACCACATAATACACGACCTTAAGGTTCATAAACGCCTGTCCGGCCTTTACGGGCCAATAAACCGTTACGGTAATCTCCCGCGCCGACTCATTCAGTATCTTTTCAAAATTGTCCGCGATCATTCCGATCATCTGGTCATCCTGCGGTTCCCCGGCCTCTTCATCGTTTCCGCTCTGAGCCATAATCGAATTGATCATCGCGGAAACAGGAAACTTCACCTCCTTAATCTCCCGTTCCCATTTCCATCCCCTGAGGTCTTCCTCTTCAAATTCCTTCTCCTCCTTTTCAGGAAGATCCTTGATATATTCAAAACCGTTGGTTTCCGCCATCACATCTATTTTTGTCATCAGGTTTCTTGCGGCAATGGACGCCAGAGTTACAAGTTTGGATTTTCTGGTCGCGTTAAGCACAACGCCTTCACCACTGCTGAGAGTAACAAGCGTTATAGAAAGTATCATGAGCGCTATCAGCACTTCTACAAGGGTAAATGCGGATTTATATCTCAATATACCGTCCCTCGATTTCACATTTAGCGTTAATGGGATTTACCCTGATCGAGTAAAAGCCCGTATTGGTTGTCCCGCCTGTCAGTCTGATTATCAGGGATTCCGTGTACCCTTGCGGGAAAAAATAAAGATTAGCGACACCTTCGGTTATTTTCTTTTTAGTATTAAGATTTTCAACGCTATCAAACATTATTCCCGACGGAAGGACCAGTGTTCTACCCATTTCCCCGTCAGCACGCGCAAACCCCTTCCTCTGTACCTTTTTCTCTTCATCCGCCTCGCCATCTTCGTCTTCTTCCCTTTCTTCCTCTTCGTCGATCGCGATAAGCACATCGGATTCGCTGATCTCCAGAAAATACACACCCTTGTCAAAATCAAAAACGATCCTGTGTATCCTGTGTTTTATTACCGCACTGTCGTACGCGAACTTGATCATGCCGGCAATCTGGACCGAAGCTGTTTTAAGATTGGTACGGAATACCCTCTTTATCTGCGGTATGCCGATACCGACTACCATTCCAATAATAGCAAGAACGATTACAAGCTCAAGAAGGGTGAATCCTCCCTTTCTCATTGCTCTACAATCAGGTCCTTGTCGTATCCGCTACCGCCTTCCTTTCTGTCAGCGCCGTAAGACATTATGGAATACTTTGCTCCGTCCGACTCGTACATATAATCATTACCCCATGAATCCTTGGGAAGCTCTCCCTTGTCAAGATATCCTTCGGGGCTGTAGCTGGTCGGTTCCGGACCTGAACCCGGTTTTTGGATCAGGGCTTCCAGACCCTGTTCGGTTGTGGGATACATTCCGTTATCAAGGTAATAGTCACCAAGCGCGGTCTGGAAAGCCTTCATCTGAAGGGTTGCCGACTGAACCTTTGCCTTGCTAAGCCTTGACATCAGCGATCTGCCGACAATACCGGCAATCATACCCATTATAATAAGCACAATCATTAGTTCGATAAGAGACATGCCCTTATTTCCCAAAAGCAACCTTTTAATCATCCGTGCACCCTCCTGTTAATTAATGTTCGACATCTGCAGGATCGGTGTCATTATGGACAAAACCACAAATGCCACACCGCCGCCCATTATTATAATCATCAATGGTTCAAGCATTGAAGTTAAAGCCCCGATTTTTGTTTCAACTTCGATTTCGTAAGCACTGCTTATATGCTTCAGCATGGTTTCAAGTTCTCCGGTTTTTTCGCCCACCGCAATCATGTGCACTACAATGGGAGGAAACTGGCCCGATCGCTCAAGTGTTTTGGCAAGGCTCTGACCTTCAGCTACCGCGTCTTTTGCCCTGTCCAGCACCTTGCTTATAACGGTATTATCCACAACATTCCTTACAGTATCAAGCGCCTGTAGCAGTGGAATACCCGCACCGTGAAGGGTGGCAAGGGTCCTTGTAAACTGGCTTACGGACGTAAGCCTTATTATCTTGCCGAATATGGGCATTCTCAGCTTGAAGCCGTCCCACGTTTCCCTGCCTGCTTTTGTATTGATATACCGGTAAAAAGCAAAAATAAATAAAAAAAGCGCAAGGATCATCGATAAAAAATTGTTGGAAACAAAATTTGAAAAACTGATCAGGACTACCGTATAAATAGGCAGGGCCTGCTCCATTGTTTCAAAAATCGTCGTTATTTTAGGTATAACCACAACAAAGAGTATTGTCATAATAACTACGGTAACAACAATCATAAGTATCGGGTAAGCCATGCTTGAAATTAGCTTGTTTTTTAAAGCCGTCTGCTTCTCGGTATATTCCGCCAGGCGGTCAAGCACCACCCCCAGGGTCCCTGATGATTCACCCGCCTTTACCATATTAATATACAGGGATGAAAAAACCTTCGGATAGGGTTTAAGTCCGTCAGCTATCGTGCCGCCTTCGTTAACCTTTTGCTTTATCTCGGTAAGTATGAGTTTCAGCCTCTCGTTTTCAACCTGGTCGGAGAGAGCCTCAAGCGTATCTACGACAGGTATGCAGGAATTAATAAGGGTGGAAAACTGGCGGGTCATCATTGTAATGTCCGAGGATTTCACTTTTTTACCGATGGTAACACTCAGCGTCTGCTTCTTTTCCTTAACATCGGCCGCTCCCTTTTCAACCACATGGGTAGCGTAAATGCCTTTCTGCTTAAGCCTTATCCTCGCGTTTTTCTGGGAATCGGCGTCAATAACACCCGATGCATTCTTCCCGTCCGCGCTCACTCCCTTGTAATGGTACAATGCCATATCCCGGTTTCCTCTTCACATTATTCAGTCTGGGTTGCCCTGAACAATTCCTCTATAGTTGTAACACCCTGCAAAACTTTTGCAACGGCACTTTGCCTTATAGTGATCATGCCTTCCTTTACGGCCTGTTTTTTTATGGTATTAGAGTCCGCACTGGACAGGATAAGGCTTCTTACGGCGTCTGTTATTACCATCAGCTCACTGATAACCGTTCTGCCCATGTAACCGGTATTCGTGCACTTGTCACAGCCCCTGGCCTTGAACATGGTGTATTTAACAGCCATTTCCTTGCTGATGCCGAGATCCCTTAACTGGCTGTCTGAAGGCAGGTAAGCCTCCTTGCAGTAATTGCAGACCTTTCTTACAAGCCTCTGACCTATAACACCCGTAAACGACGACGCAACCAGAAAAGGCTCAACACCCATATCAACCAGCCTTGTCACTGAGCCCGCTGCGTCATTTGTATGGAGGGTTGAAAGCACGTAGTGACCCGTAAGGGCGGCGTCAATCGCAATCTCCGCGGTTTCCTGGTCCCTGATCTCGCCCACCATTATCACATCCGGGTCCTGCCTCAGTATGGCCCTTAAACCGTTCGCGAAAGTAAGATTTATCTTGGGATTTACCTGTATCTGCCCCACGCCTTCAAGCTGGTATTCAACAGGGTCCTCCACGGTAATAATATTCCTTTCACTCGATCTTACCCTTGTAAGGCAGGCATAAAGGGTTGTGGATTTACCTGAACCCGTCGGACCTGTTACAAGAAAAATTCCGTGCTTTTTATTAATAAGGGAGTTAATGCTGTCCAGTATCTTACCGCTAAAGCCCAGTTGCGCAAGCTCGATGACAACGCTGGTCTTGTCAAGTATACGAAGCACCAGCCTCTCGCCGTACGATGTCGGAACAGTGGAAAGCCTTATATCAACGTCCTTTCCGGCAATCTTGATCTTTATCCTTCCGTCCTGGGGAAGACGTTTCTCGGCTATATCCAGGTCTCCCATGACCTTAACCCTGGAAGAAATAGAGGAATGAAATCTTTTAGGTGTTTTAAAAACATCGTAAAGTATCCCGTCAATCCTGAAACGTACGACGACTTCCTTTTCGTAAGGCTCAATATGTATGTCGCTGGCCTTTTCCTTTACGGCCCTGAATAACAACGAATTTACAAGCCTGATTATGGGAGCCTCGTCATCTCCTGCCTCAAGAAGGTCAACCGGCTCATTAAGATCGTAAGAAAGATCGTCGCTGTTATCAGAGGATTCATCAAGGCCTTCTATTATATTCGAGGTACTGCGCTCGTAGACCTTGTTGATGGCCTCCTGAAGAAGTATGGGGCTTGCTATCATGACCTTGATCTCTGTCTTAAATACCAGTTGAAGATCATCTATGGGGACATGGTTGAGCGGATCTGCAACCACAACCACGACAAAAGTATCACTCTTTGATATCGGAAGCACCAGATTATGCTTGGCGTAATTAATAGGTATGCCCTTGATCATATTAGGGTCAATATCACTGGACGGGATATGATCAAGATAGGGATAGCCCATCTGTATGGAGAGCGCCTTTGTAAGCTCTTCGGGGGTAAGATAATTTTTTAGTATAAGGGCCTCTCCAAGGCGCATACCCTTCTGTCTTTGTATCTCCAGAACCTCTTCGAGCTGTTCGGGCGTAAGAGAGGTATGCTCCAGAAGTATCTGTCCGATCTTGTTCTTGGAAATTCCCATCAAATCCTCATTTCTGCGTCTCTACGGTTAAAGGCTTAACACCGCTTTCGGGCAGGTATTCCTTTTCCTGTTCTTCGCCGGTTTTTTTGCCCGGTTTATTACCCGTTTTCTCCGTCAGGTTATACTGGTTTTTCCTTTCTATGGCTTCCACGATGTCCTTGAACTTGTCTTCCCCTCCGAAGTTTTGCTTGATAAAGCCCTTTCTGCTTCTCAGGGCATCCCTTGTCAGCTTGCTGTGCTTTTCGTAATCCCTCACTATATGCGGAGTAATAAAAACAAGGAGGTTCGTTTTTACGGACCTTGAAGTCTTGCCCTTGAAAAGCCAGCCTATAATAGGGATATCGCCGAGTATGGGGACCTTGTTATAGGTTGTACTTACATCATCCCTGTAAAGACCTCCTATCACGACCGTATCCTCGTCACGCACAACAACCGAGGTTTTGATTTTTCTGGAACTGGTTGCCACCGTGGTCCCGGCAAGGTCCCTCGGCGCCTTGTCCGTAATATTCGATGTTTCCTGCTCAAGATCAAGCTTTATAAAATCCGAGGTTTCGTTGATATGCGGAGTAATGGTGAGTTGAAGACCGACTTCCTCCTTATCTACGCTTTGCTGCGCAAGTCCCTGCGTGATTGTAGAGCCCTTAAGTACGGGGATCTTGTCCAGTACCGTTATCTTGGCCTCTTCGTTATCAGAGGTAATAATCGACGGACGTTGCAGGATATTGGCCTCGCTGTTTTTTTCCAGGGCCGTAATAAAAGCGGCAAGCGACGGTATGGTAAGTTCCGTGCCGCCTATATTGGCCGTTACGGTCTTATTACTTCCGAACCCCAGTATCAGGCCGCTGAGAGCGCCGGGATTTGTAAGGAAATTCATGATATTGTTCTGAGAGGAAACCCCGGGATCAAAACCCACAGCCCTTGGTACTTCCGGGCTTAAGGCGTAGTTGGATGAAATACCGAAACTTGAATCATCATCCAGCGATATTTCCATGGTTATAGTCTCGAATAGTACCTGCCCCTTCCTTACATCAAGCATATTGATGACTTCCTGTATGGCCTCGTACTCCTTGGGCTTGGCGCTTATAACAAGCGCGTTAATACCGTCGTCCGCGGTTATGCTTACGTTGGTAAATTCCGCTCCCTTGGCGGCCTTGCCGGAACCTATTATATTGCTCAGCGTCTGGCTTATATCCTTGGCACGGGCGTTTTTCATGTAATAAACATGCATGTTGTTGCCGCCCTCTATGACAAAATCAAGCTTGCGTACGAGTTCCCTTATTTTTCGCACACCGGGTTCATTGGCAAGCGCGATAATGGCGTTTGTTCTTTCGTCGGTAAAAATTTTGGAGTACCTTTCCGCTCCGCTGCTAACCCCGCTGCTGCCCCTTTTTTTAGACTTGCCGCCGTCCTTGTCAAAAAGCAGGTTTTCGAGCATGTCCTTTATTTTTGCCGCGTCCGCGTAATTTACGGGTATAACGGCAAGCTGGTTGTCAAAGCCTTTAACGTCAAGCAGGGCTATTATTTCCTCAAGCTCTGCTATCTGCGAGCCGGTAGCTGTAACGATTAGCGTGTTCGTATCGCCAAATGCCTTCATCTTTATATCTTTCTTAGTCAGCAACGCCCCGCCCCTGCCCTTGGCCAGTATATCCTCAAGGTTTTCCGCGTCTATATACTTAAGCTTTATAACCCTTGTTATGTACTCGTCGTTCCTGGGATAATAGTCCCCCTTGTAGAGACTTACGCCGCCGGAAACGTCCTTTTTCTGTATGATCTTCAAAAACTTTCCGGCCTTTACAACCGCAAGATCATTCGAATCCAGTACCGTAAGGAAAACATTGTATGCTTCCTGCACCGATATCTGCGTGGGGGCTATTATGGTAATACCCTTTTTCCTCAGGACCTCGCTGTTAAGTATAAATTTTTTGCCCGTAAGCTTGCTAATCTGCTTTACAAGCGTAAGCACGTCCACGTTGTTAAAATCGAAACTTTCAACAACCCTGGGGAGATCGGCCTGGGGATCCGGAGTAACGACAACTTCATCAGCCCCCCTTGACTGGGCCTGTTTTGCCCCCCTGCCTAATCCCCTGTCCGGTTGCTCCTGGCCTGAAGCGGGATTAGCGCCCGCAATCAGAATGCCTGATATCAATATTACCCTTTTCAACATAAAACCTCCGTTACATACATATCAACGAATATCAATAGTGCTGGTCCTGTTTTCACCGCCCCTTTCAAAATTAATTTCAAATTTATCGGTAGACCTGAGCTTCTGGTACAAACTCATCGCGCTGGCCGGATCCCTTATTTCCACGCCGTTAACGCTTCTTATAATATCTCCGTTTTTAGCGCCCAGTTTGTCATACAGGCTGCCGGGCTTTATGCCGAAAATCCTGAAACCCGCAACCTGACCGTTTTCAAGGTGCGGCACGGCCCTTGCCTGGGTCAGGAGTTCGTTGATATTCTCAAGCGCCCTGTCCACCTCTCCTTTTTCAACTAAAACATGGTCTTCGCTGATTTGCCTTATGCCTGCGCCCGTCGAAATGGTGGTACTGACGCTTTGAGTATCTTCATCCTCCTGCATTTCCACGTATTCCAGTTCACCCGTGGTAATATTCTTAAGAATAACCTTTTTCCTGGCAATACTGACTATAACGACCTTGGAGAGAATGGTATCGTTGACTACAAATGCCTCGGCGTCCTTATCCTTTTTTATCCTGATTGCCGCCACCGACCTTAAAGGATCGCTGACAACAATGGTCCCCAGGAGTTCGATGTCCAGTCTTGTTTTTTGGGCATGCTCCGAACCGAATTTTTCGGAATCAAGCAATTCATCATCGGGAATCTCATTTTTGGAGTTAAAAAGATTCCTTGTAATTATAATATCATAATCGGAAATTTCGGTGGTACCCGCTTTTTCTCTTGCTGACGCGCGTGTGGCCGGGGTTGTTCTTACGGGCACGCTTATGCTGCCAAGCAGGGCGGTTATACCGGTCGCCACAAGCCTGGCCGCAAAAAAAGCTATCATCACGACAGTCAACGTCGTTACAATTCTGTGAATCTTTACGACATTCTGAGGCGTAAGTTCGGTAAAATCTACGTTAAAATTGGTCCATCCGGCAAATTTCGCCATTTGAGATCACCCCGATACCCTGTAACTACCCAATAAAATTATACAGTCTATACCTGAATTTTAGAAGCATAATTATAAATATTGAATATAGTATTGGCTTTTAGTATTATAACCATATGCAAATTCAGGATTACATTAAGTACGCGCAACTTGCCCAAAGCAGGCTTAAACAGCACGGAAAAACAGCAGAACATATTTATCTTGCAAGGACGGGCGCAAAAACCGCCCTGGTTTTCATAGCAGAGGAGTATGACCAGCTTGACTTGTATCACAGGGCCAAACTGGCTTCTATGATCAGGAACGGGCCGTTGACGCTTGACTTTTATATTTACAGTCCCGCGCAATTGCTGGAAAGCAATGCTTTTGTCACAAGGGAGCTCATATACCATTCAGACAAGATATACGGCAGTAAGCCACTGATATTCGGTGACACCGAGTATGCTTCCCCCAAGGATCTTGAATATAAATTCATGGCAAGCCGAAGATAATATAACAGATGAAGATAGGATTCACAGGCGTACCCCCGCTAAAACTAATCAGTGACTATAAAGGATCATATCCGGATCACGAATGGGTGGATCTGGACGTGCCTGTTTCCGGAATAGCAAAAAGGAAATCCGCCGTCTACCTGCCTGATACAACCTGCAGTATTATACAGACAATAATCGCGAATATTCTGGCACTGAAACCCGGCATAATTATTGCTCCCACAGGTCCGTGCAAATGTGATTCAATGAGATTTTTAATACCCCTTATTAAAAAAATCCTGCCCGGTACACAAATCATTGACTGCGTGAATAAAGATAAAAAAAAATTCGGTAATCCGGTTTCCGTTTCATCCCTGCCTTTAAGAAAAAAATTCGAACTTATAACAGACGGTGTATTAAATACCGCGCCTGATTACGTACCTGAAAGTTGTAAACCTGTCGCGGGCTTTTGGGGCGTCCCGCCGTATGATTTTTCAGTGCTGGACCTTTTTCCCGACAAAACACACGTGTACGGCTGGACAAGATGCATGGAAAACAAAACACCGCATAATCCGGAGCTGGAACTATTTGTTGACGACAATGTTCCCGTCGTGTTTTTTTCACAGTCCTTTTGCCAGAAAAACATACTTGCCAAAGAACTTGCAAGGATACATAAAGGGCTGTATGTGGAAATTGACGGACTTATGGACAGCAGCACCAAAGCTAAAATCACGGCGTTTCTGGAGTTGAGAAATTGTTTTTAGTAGATGCCGGAACTTCATACAGCAAGGTATACAACACGGACACATGCAGCCTGTCCATACTGCCTGCATCCTCT